>DAIPYB010000025.1:0-13505 GCA_036782955.1 Pseudoxanthobacter sp.
AATGGCACGCCTCCTCTGTTCAATTTGGGGCATGGAAAGCCGGCTGCAAGGGGGCAGATCAAATTCCTTTGCCGGCAGCAGGCATGGTCCTGTCCGGCATGCGGCGATGCCGCCCGCGCCGCGGCCAATCCGGCATCTGCCGTTCGGGCCCTCGTCGTGCTAGGTTTCCGACGAACGCCGGAAGAAGGCCTGCCCCGCGGGCAGCTTGCGAGCCGGCGGGCAGTTTTCGGCGTGCGGCGCCCCCGGGGCCGCGGGAATGTGATGGGCAGCGAATGGCGGGCGGAAAGTCTCGTTGCGGAACCGGTGGCGGTGGCCGTGTGAGGGAGGGCGCTGCGGCGTGCTCCGGCAATGCCACCGGGGGAGGCCGCAATGACCGATGAGGAAGAAGCCGCCGCCCGCGTAGAGCTGGCGCGCCTGCGGCAGGAACACCGCGATCTCGATGCCGCCATTGCGGCGCTGGCGGCCTCGGCCCATGCCGATTTCATTCAGGTGCAGCGGCTGAAGAAGCGCAAGCTGGTCCTCAAGGACCGCATTTCGTTTCTTGAGGACCAGATGCTGCCGGATATCATCGCCTGAGGCCGCGGGCCGCGCCTGACGGCTTGCGCGGCCCGGCCCTTTCGGCTAATGCCGCCACTTTCCGGCCACCGCACATCAAACGCGGCGCGCAGACGGCCGGCAGGCGCGAAGGGAAACAGCGTGGGTCAGGACACGGGCGAGAAGCCGCTTGTCGCGGTCATCATGGGCTCAACTTCGGACTGGGCGACCATGCAGCACGCCAGCGACACGCTGACCGAACTCGGCATTTCCCACGATGTCCGCATCGTTTCCGCCCATCGCACGCCGGACCGCATGGTCGCCTTTGCCAAGGGCGCGCGGGACGAGGGCTTTCGCATCATCATCGCCGGCGCGGGCGGCGCGGCGCATCTGCCGGGCATGGTTGCGGCCATGACGTCGCTGCCGGTGTTCGGCGTGCCGGTGGAATCCAAGGCGCTGTCCGGGCAGGACAGCCTGCTTTCCATCGTGCAGATGCCGGCGGGCATTCCGGTGGGCACCCTCGCCATCGGGCGGGCGGGCGCGGTGAACGCAGCGTTGCTCGCCGTGGCGGTGCTGGCTATCACCGATGAGGAAATCGCCGCCCGGCTCGATGCCTGGCGCGCGGGGCGCACTGCAGCCGTGCCGGAGCGCCCCGAGACGGACCCCATCTGAGCAATCCGGATTTTCCGTGCGCACCGGGTGACGCGGTCGGGTCGCCGGTGGCGCCGGTCGGAAGCATGCGTGCCGGCCCGATTATCCAAGGTGATCCGCAAATGAGCCTCGACAGCGCGCCGGCGGAAGCCGGCTTCCCGGCCTCCCGCGTTCTGGCGCTGGGGTCCACCATCGGCATTCTCGGCGGCGGCCAGCTTGGCCGCATGATTGCCGTTGCCGCCGCGCGGCTGGGGCTGCACGTCCACGTTTATTGCCCGGATGCCCTGAGCCCGGCGTTCGAGGTGGCAACCGCCCACACCGTCGCGGCTTATGAAGACGAGGCCGCGCTGGAGGCCTTCGCCGCTGCCGTCGATGTCGTGACCTACGAGTTCGAGAACGTGCCGGAGCGCACCGCCGCCGTGCTGTCGGCCCGCGTGCCGGTGCGGCCGGGGGCGCGTTCGCTGGCGATCTGTCAGGACCGCCTGTCGGAGAAGACGTTCCTGTCGGAACTCGGTATTCCCGTCGCCGCCTTCGCGGCGGTGGACAGCCCGGCCGATCTGGAAAGGGCGGCGGTCGCCATCGGCCTGCCGGCGGTGCTGAAGACCCGCCGCATGGGCTATGACGGCAAGGGACAAACCATCATCCGCGAGGGGTTCGATGCTGCGGCCGCGTTCGCCGCCATCGGCGCCCGGCCGGCGATACTGGAGGCGTTCGTTCCTTTCGCGCTGGAATGCTCGGTCGTGCTGGCCCGCGGGCTCGAGGGCGCGGTGGCGGCGTTCGATGTGGCGGAGAACCGCCACGAGCACCACATCCTGAAATTCACTAACGTGCCTGCCGCCGTGACGGCGGAGACGGAGGCGGCCGCGCGCGCCATCGGCGCCCGCGTGGCGGGGGCGCTGGATCACGTCGGCACGCTGGCGGTGGAGCTTTTTCTGGTGCGCGATGCCTCGGGTGAGCATCTCGTGGCCAACGAGATCGCCCCGCGCGTCCACAATTCCGGCCACTGGACGCAGGACGCGGCCGAGACCTGCCAGTTCGAGCAGCACGTCCGGGCCATCGCCGGCTGGCCGCTCGGCAGTGCCGGCCTGATCGCACCGGTGGAGATGGAAAATCTCATCGGCGATGACGTGGACCGGTGGCAGTCCATTCTGGCCGAGCCCGGTGCCCGGCTGCACCTCTATGGCAAGGCGGAAGCCCGTCCCGGCCGCAAGATGGGGCACGTCAACCGCCCGGCTCAGGCGCGGCATCGCTGAGCCTGACGGGAGCAGGACCTTGCCGTTTTACCGGGTCTCGCCGCCTCAGGCGAGGCCCAGCCCGTCGGCCAGCAGCTTGAGGCCGATGATGAACACCAGCCACCATGCCAGGCGATAGAAGGCCGCCGCCGGCATCGCCTTCACCGTCCAGAAGCCGATCTTCATGCCGATCGGGGCCAGCGGCGCCAGCACCAGCGATGTCAGCAGGGTGCTGCGGTCGAGGGTGCCGAGCATGATGTAGGGCGGCACCTTGATGGCATTGGTGACGAAGAAGAACACCACGGTCGTGGCCACATAGGTGCGGGTTGCCATGCGCTGCGGCAGCAGGTGAACCTGCGCCGGCGGCGCGCCGGCATGGGCGAGAAAGCTGGTGTAGCCGGCCATGGCCCCCCAGAACGAGCCGCGCAGCAGTGAAGGCCGGCCGGGCGCGCGCGCCGCCAGCCGGGTGGAGGCCGAGAACCACGCGTTCAGCGCGAACAGCACCGAGATGCCGCCGACCATCAGCCGCACATCGTCATCGGTCACGATGTGGGCGGTCGCGGCGGCGATGGCGGTGCCGGCAATGGCGCCGGGCACCATCTGGCGGATATTGGTGCGGTCGAAATCGCGCCGGTATTCCCACACCCCGTGAATGTCCATCAGGATGAGAAGCGGCAGCAGGATGGCGGCGGCCTGAAGCGGCGGCACCACCAGAGACAGCAGCGGCACGCCCAGCAGCCCGAGGCCGCCGGCAACGCCGCCCTTGGAAATGCCAAGCAGGATGATCGTCGGCGCGGCGATCGCATAGAACCACGGATCGGTCAGCATCGGAACGCACGTTTCCTTTTCCCTGCGGGCCGGCTTCTGGCGGCCGGTCCCGGTTGTCGCCCGGATCATGCGCCGCCCCGCGCGCGCTGTCCTGCGGTGGCCCGCAGCCGGCCGGCGCTCACTCGATCAGGAACGGCCTGTTGGCGGTCGCGGCCGCGCCGCGCCCGTCTCGCACCGTTACGAACAGCCGGTAGGCACCGGGCGCCAGCCCGCTGATCGTGGCGCCCGTTGCATCGCCCTTCACGGCTGCCGGGAACGCGTCCGGCCGCGATTCATGATCGCCTCCGGTCTTCAGGTCGCGGCTTTCTGCCAGAACGGTCCATTCCACGCTGAGCCGGTCGCGGTCGGGATCGCTCACCTTCAGGCGTGCCCGCAGCGGCTTGCCGGCGGGCAGGGTATCGGCGCCATCCAGCGTGAACGCCTCGATGCGCGGGGCATGATCGCCGCCGGGCGTGGTGCCGCCCCAGACGGAGGCCATCGCCTCGGCGGTTTCCGTCCACTCGCCGGTCTCCAGCAGGAGGCCGTGCCAGGTGGGCGTCACCTCCTGCTTCTGGCCCCAGAAGAAGACGAACTCGCCGGCGCCCTCGTGCTGCAGGGTCTCCAGATAGCGCTCCAGGCGGGCAGCCTTGTCGCCGGAATCCGGCTCCACGGCAGCGCCCCACGGGGTCTTCGGGGCGTCCCACTGGCCGAGGGGGCCGAGTTCGGTGACGATCACAGGGCCTTTCCAGCCCTGCGCGCGGGCACGGGCGACGACGGAGGTGATTGCCTCGCCGTAGGAATTGAGGCCGAGCACGTCGATATCCGGGGCCAGCGCCATCAGCCGGCGCACCTTGTCGTCGCCGGTTTCCGCCAGAACCGCCATGGTCGGATGGTCGGGGTCCAGTGCCTTCACCCGCCGTGCGGCCTTGCCGATGGCGGCATAGACCTGATCGGGGTCGCTCGCTTCGGCTTCCACTTCGTTGCCGATGCCCCACAGCAGCAGCGCCGGGTGGGTGCGGTTGGCGCGCACGAAGTCTTCCAGCCGAGCCATCTGTTCTGCGACGGCCTTCGGGTCGGAATAATCGAAGCCGCGGCGCGGCGGTTCCAGCCAGAAGCCGAGCGCCACCTTGAGTCCGGCCTTGCCGGCGGCGTCCAGCAGCGGCCCGCCGAGATCGCCGTAGGTGCGGATGGCGTTGGCGCCCAGCCCCTTCAGCGCGTCGAGCCGCTCCCAGCCCGCCGCGCCGTGAACCACGAACGGCCGGCCCTCGACCAGAATGTCCTGCCCCTGCACCACGACCGGACCCGCCATGGCCGCGCAGACAGGAAGGCCCGCGGCGATGCCGAGGTTGAGGATAAAGGCGGCAAGCAGCGCGGCGGGGCGGCGACGGAAGGGCATGGGCTTCGGATCCGTTTCGGCAGGACGTGTCAGAACAGGCGCGCGCCGTTCGGTACCTGATCCAGATCCGGACGGATCAGGACCACCGCGCCGGATGCATCCGGCAGGCCGAGCGTCAGCACCTCCGACATGAACTTGCCGATCTGGCGCGGCGGAAAATTGACCACGGCCAGCACTTTGCGGCCCACCAGAGCTTCCGGCGCATAATGGACGGTGATTTGTGCCGAAGACCGCTTGATGCCGATCTCCGGCCCGAAATCGATCTCCAGCTTGAAGGCCGGCTTGCGCGCTTCCGGATAGGGCAGGGCGGCGACGATGGTTCCGACCCGGATGTCGACCTTGAGAAAATCGTCGAACGTGATCGGGGCGGCGGGACTTTCGCTCATCGGCGGGCTCCGGGAGGGAATTTGAGGGAAAGGGTGGACCGGCGCGGCCTCAGGCGACGCGCACGCCCTGCCGCCACACCGACACCACCTGCGGCACGCTGCCGGGCGGCCGGCGCACGCGGACGAGATCGGCGCGCAGGCCGGCGGTCAGGCTGCCGCGGTCGGCCAGTCCGGCAGCCAGCGCCGGCCGGCGGGTGACGAAGCCGACCGCATCGGCAAGGCTGACGCCTACCGCCCGCTCCGGCAGCAGGAAGGCGGCATGGACGAGGCTGAGCGGTACATAATCGGATGACAGCACATCGACGAGACCGCGCTCGGCCAGTTCGGTCGCAGAGGCGTTGCCGGAATGCGAGCCGCCGCGCACCACGTTCGGCGCGCCCATGAGAATGGCAAGGCCCGCCGCGCGGGCTGCTTCCGCCGCCGGCACCGTGGTGGGAAATTCCGCAATGCGCACACCCTCGGCCACGGCTTCGGCCACATGGGCAGGCGTGGCATCGTCGTGGCTGGCGAGGAGCGCGCCGGCGGTACGGGCCATCTGCACCAGCCGGGGGCGGTTGAGCGCGCTGCGAGCCGCGCCCTCCTTCTGGCGATAAGCCACGTAGGCGTCCATCTCACTGTCGCTGAAGCCGGCGCGGGCCTGATAATAGCGCCGGTACTGGGCCAGATCGACGAACTGGCGCTGGCCGGGGGTGTGGTCCATCAGCGAGGCAAGCCGCACCAGACCGGCGGCAAACAGCGGTTCGGCTTCTTCCACCACCGCCGCGGCCGGCACCTCGCAGCGCAGATGCAGGAAGTGCTCGGCCCTGAGGCGTCTTTCGCGCCGGGCCCGGCCGATTGCATCCGCCAGAATGCGCGTATCGCGCCCGGCCTCGGCCGCATCGGGATCGGAGCCGATCCGCAGCGCATCGAAAACCGTGGTGATGCCGGAGCCGGCGACCTGAAGGTCGTGGGCCTCCACCGCGGCCAGCGCATCCCAGCGCACGCCGGGGCGCGGCATGTAGTGGTTTTCGAGATGGTCGGTGTGGAGTTCCACGAGGCCGGGCAGCAGATAGTCGCCTTCGAGGTCGAGTGCGCCCGGCGGGCGCGTCACGCCTTCTTCCACCGCGTGGATGAAGCCTCCGCGCGCAACCACCGCGCCATGAACCACCCGCTCCGGCAGCACGAGGCGGGCATTGGCAAACACCAGATCAGGCGGCGACATCACCGTTCTCCTACGCGGCCGGCCGCAGGCCGGCCATCAGGGGTGCTGGCGGACCGGAAGGCCGCCCAGAGCGACAAAGCGGGCGAGGCGGAACGGCTCGCCCGCCGCCGGCTCGATGAAATGGGCAATGGCATCCACAACCACGGGGTGGCCGAGAGCCGGCGCGAAATGCCGGCGCGCGGCCGCCTCCACCAGCCCGGCAACCGGCTCTTCCAGTCCGTCGCTGAGGGTGATGTGAAAGCGGAAAGTATCGAGAACATAAGGGTAGCCCCACGCAAGGAGAAGAGCCTCCTCGCGGGGTGAAAGACCGCCTTGCCGGCGGCGCGCCAGTTCCTGCGGCGGGGCCGGACGGCGAAAAGGGTCGAAATGGGTCACCACGGCGGCGGCGAGATCGTCGAGGGGCGGCACGGGGCCGTCGGGCACCAGAGCGAGAAAGCGGCCGATGCGCTGCAGCTTCAGTGCGGGAATGGTCACGCGGGCCCGCGTCAGCGCAAAGGCATCGAGCGCGGCGGCAAGGCCTTCGGCGGTGCGGCCTTCGGCAAGCGCGATGGGTGCCTTAAGGGTGGCGTGCAGGCCATAGCGACGGGCGGAGGCGGTGAGCGCGGTCAGGGCGCCGGGCGCCAGACCCGTAATCTCCGGCTGAGGCAGTGCCGCTCCGGTGGTGGCATCGCGGCCCAGCCACCGGCTGCCGAGGCGGGCCAGCAGGCTTGAGGGCCGCGGCGCATAATAGAGCCCATGGCGGACGGCGGCGGGGACGGGAGCAAGAGGCGCGCGTGCGATGCCTTCCGCAGACTGCCGGCTGTCGTGCATCCCGTTTCCTCCTGCCCGCGACCCTGACGCACCGGGGCTTTTTCCCTTTCTTAAAGGGCTTTGCGCGGACGCGGAATCCCCTCCGGGCGCATTGGCCGGCAGATCAGTCGGCGACGATCTTTACCAGCGTGCCGGGTTGCAGCGGCTGGGCCGGGTCGAGCTGATTCAGCACCACGAACAGTTCACGCGAATAGGCACCGGCGCCCTTCATGCGCTTTGCCAGTGAATCCACCGTGTCGCCCGGCTGGGTGCGCACGGTGCGGATGCGCAGCGGCTTCAGCGCCAGTGCCTCTTCCGGGGTGAGCTGGTGGAAGCTCTGCAGCGTGGTGTTGAAGGCGCTTTCGAAGGCGGCCGAGGGATTGGCCGTGGCGAAGATGAAGCGATAGGTGCGCCCCGGCGCGCGGATGAGGCCGACACGGAACGACCAGCCATCGGAAATCGCGGCAGCGGTGGCCGCCGGCAGTCCGTTGATGGTGGAGGTGCGGATCGAATCCTCGATCAGCCCGTTGACCCAGCCGGAATGCAGGTAGTCGGTGAGCGAATTGCCGGCCGGCACATCGACGCCGTCGAAACGCATGGCGATGCGCCCGCCATCGCTGGCCAGCACGGCTTTCGGCGTGTTGTCGAGGGTAAAGCCCTCCGGCACGCGGAAGCTTATGCCGAGCACGCTGTGGGCGAACAGCGTGCCGCGCACATAGCCTTCCCGCGGGTCGTCGCCATAGAGCATGCCGTCGAGGCCCTTCAGGTAGGCGTCGCGGTCCTGATCGCCCACGTCGGGGCCGGAGAACTGCCGGGCTTCGCGGGTCGCAAGTTCGACGCGCTCCGGGGTGGCCGGGTGGGAAGAAAGGAAGTCGGGCTGGTTGTCGGCGGCCGACTGCTGCATGGCGCTGAGCTGGGAGAAGCGGCCCATGGCCGTCAGGAAACGCGCCGCCGCGAACGGGTCGTAGCCGGCGCGCGCCAGCGTGCCGACGCCGATCTTGTCGGCTTCAAGCTCCTGGGACTGGCTGAACTTCGCCAGCGACAGCTGCGCGGCGGCAACCGCCGAGCGGGCGGCCTTGGAATCCTGCACCGCATCGGCGACGCGCGTCACCACGGCGGCGGCTTCAGCGCGCTGCTGGCGGGCGAAGGCATGCTGCGCGGTGATGTGGCCCATCTCGTGGGCCAGCACCGCCGCGACCTCGGAGGAATCCTCCGCCAGCGCCAGCAGGCCGCGCGTGACATAGACATAGCCGCCCGGCAGGGCAAACGCGTTGACGGTGGGCGAATTGAGAATGGTGATGCGGTAGGTGCGGGTCGGATCATCGGAAACCGCCACCAGACGGCCCACCACCCGCGCGACCGCCGCTTCCACCTTGGGGTCGGAATAAACGCCGCCGTAGGCCTGCACGATGCGCGGGTGCTCGCGCGCGCCGAGGCTGGCTTCCGGCGAGGAAATGGTGCGAGAGGTCGCCGGCGCGGCGACTTCGATGGTGGGTGGCTTGGCCTCGATCAGCGTGCAGGACGACAGCAGCAGGCCGGCCGCCAGCACCCGCGCGGCCGTTAAAAGCCGCCGGTCAGCCGCAGGGCGGCGCGCGGCCGGGGCGGCGCGCCGGGCGCAGCCCTTCCCGCCAGCTCCGCCGGTCCGGTCTTCCGGTCCGATGCGCTCTGCCTTGAAGCGATCCGTCATCATTCGATCAGCCGCACTGCGCCCCTGAAATTCCTGCGCACGTGTCGCACGCGCGTTCTGCACTTCCCGCCGGCCCGACTTCCAGAACCACCCTCGCGCTTTCCCCGGGTCCGGTCCCCTTGGAAAGGCTTCCCCTCCGTATCGCTCCGCCGCTCACGGCCCGCCGGTGCCGGCAAGCGCCATGGCACCGGGGTCCGACAGCACCATCAGCGCGCCGTCCTTTTCCTCAAGCCAGCCCCGCACCCGCACGACCCTGCCGGCCAGCGTGGCCGGGTCCAGTCCCGCAGCTGCGAACCGCTTCCGATCGGTGTCGGCAATCGTCACCGTGAAATCAATAATCCATCGTACCCCGAAGTTCAGGAAAAAAGTCTTACCGGCCATGCCGACGGATCGCACCTGCCCCTCCACCACCGCAAATCTGCCGGCCTTGCGGGCGAGGTGGGGATCATCGGCGCGTTGCACAAGGCCCATGCCCGGCGCCCAGAGGCCGCGCCCGGCCTGTCGCGCGGTCTCCTCCGCGGTGGCAAGGCGCGCCGCAGAGGCCTGCGGACAGGGCAGGGCGGCCGGCATCAGCACCGCAAGCCCCTGCGCGACCAGCGTCTCGGCTGGTCCGTCCGCCGGCAGCGCCCGGTCGCATGTCTGCCGCGCCCACCAGATTTCGGCGGGCAGCCGGTTCCAGCGGTCGGGCGGCCCGAGGGGCAGCACGCACACCGGCTGCAGCAGCGCCGCGCGGACGAGGCCGGCTTCGGCCCGCTCAGGCGCGCCGGCAATGCCGGGCGGCACGATGAGGCCGGCAAGGGCGACCGTGCGCCCATCGGTGAGTTGCAGTGCAGCGGGGCCGGCGATGCCGGCGACACGAACCGGTTGCGGTGAAACGGCCGGGCAGTCCGTCGCGGCCCCGGCTTTGGCCGGGACAGCTAGCAGGGTGCCGGCAAGCAGGGTGCCGACGATGTGCCGGGTGTGCAGGGAACCCGGCCGCCGGGCACCCTGCCGCGTTGCCGGCTTTGCTGCCGGCGGAGCGGGGCCATGGCCGTTGCGGACAGATATTGGCACCATATCGTAGTCTTTCCAATGTACGCCAACAAGCAAAACCGTCCGTTCTGCGTCGGGCGGGCCCGTCCGTTACGCTTCGGTAACAGCCATAGCCCAAAATCCGCGCGACCGGAGGCGGTGGCCAACCGCGGAAATGGTTTTGGTTTCCAAAGGGGACGAGAGCCATTAACAAGAACCGATAACATCCGGCCGAAGCGCAAGGCCCATTCGTTCCAGTATCCGAGGTTCGGAGACCCCGATGACCCATTCGACAAGGTGCGATGCGAACGGCCGGATTTCCGGTGACCGCGCAGGCCGGGAACCGGCGGTGTCCGCCGCGGGCAGCCGGTCCGGGCGGGCGTGGCTGGGGGGACTTGCCGCCGCTTTGGCCGCGGGCCTCGGCCTCGGGGCTGCGTTTGTCTCGCCCGCGGTTGCCGCCGACAAACCGGCTGCCGCTGCCGCGCCGGCGCCTTCCGTCATCGCCGTGCCGGTCATCAATGAATCCGTGACGGACGAGCGCCAGTTCGTCGGCAATGTCGAGGCCATCCAGCAGGTGGAACTGCGCGCCCGCGTGCAGGGCTTCCTCGATCAGGTCGCCTTCAACGAAGGTGGTTTTATCAAGACGGGCCAGTTGCTCTACCAGATCGAGCAGGCGCCCTTCCAGGCGGCGCTGGCACAGGCGCAGGGCCAGCTGGCCGCCGCCAACGCCCAGCTTTCGTCGACCCGGGCGAACCTCGAACAGAAGCAGCTGACCCTCGACCGCCAGCTCGCGCTGGTGAAGAGCGGCACGGTCTCGCAGGCGATCGTGGATACCGCCACCGCCGACCGCGACATCGCCGCCGCCTCGGTGCAGCAGGCGCAGGCCTCCATTCAGGAGGCACAGGCCAATGTCGAGGTAGCCCAGCTCAACCTGTCCTACACCACCATCGCCGCGCCCATCGCCGGCCGCATCGGCAAGACGAACTACACCGTCGGCAACCTCGTCAACGAATCCTCCGGCACGCTGGCGACGCTGGTGCAGATGAACCCGATCCGCGTGGTCTTCGCCGTGCCGGAAAAGGCCTATGTGCTGGTGATGCGCGATGCCGCCAAGGGCAAGTCCGCGCAGGCCGCCGAGGTTGCGACCGAGGAAGCGGCGACCGGTGAACTGACGGACATGCTGGTGCCCACCCTGCGCCTGCCTGACGGCACCGCATTCCCCACCCCCGGCCGCATCGAGTTCATCAGCAACGTCGTCGACCAGAACACCGGCACCGTTGCCGTGCGCGCCGTGTTCGACAACCCCGACAGCCTGCTGCTGCCCGGACAGTATGTGACGGTGCAGGTGCAGATCGGCGACAAGAAGCAGATGCCGGTGGTGCCGCAGTCGGCCGTCCTTCAGGGGCCGCAGGGGGCCTATGTGTTCGTGATCGACAGCGACGGCCGTGCCGTGCAGCGCACGATCACCGTTGACGACACGACCATCGTGCCCTCGGGCGGCTATGCCGTCACCTCCGGCCTGATCCTCGGCGATACCGTCATTACCGATGGCCTGCAGAAGGTGCGGCCCGGCATGATCGTCACCGCCACGATCGTGAATCAGGCACAGGCAGCCAATCCGCTCGATGTCGCCGTGCCCGGCGCCACGGGGGCTGCCACTTCCGGCGAAACCAAGCCCGCGACGCAGAACGCGGCGCCGGCGGCCGGAAAGTAACGCCCATGTTTTCCGCGATCTTCATCGAACGCCCAAGGCTGGCCTTCGTCATCTCCATCGTGCTGACCATCGCCGGTGCGCTCAGCATCTATTCGATGGCGGTGGCACAATATCCCAACATCACGCCCCCGGTGGTGCAGGTCACGGCCTCCTATCCGGGCGCGGACGCCGCGACGATCGCGGAAACCGTTGCCCAGCCGATCGAATTTCAGGTCAACGGCGTCGCCGGCATGCTCTACATGCAGTCGATTTCGTCGTCGTCCGGCACCTACACGCTGCAGGTGACGTTCGCGGTCGGCACCGATCCCGACATCGCCCAGGTTGATGTGCAGAACCGCGTGTCGCTGGCGCAGCCGCAGTTGCCGACCCTCGTCAACAATCTCGGCGTCAACATCCAGCAGCAGTCCACGAACCTGCTGGCCGCGATCTCGGTCTATCCGACCGAGAAGGGGCTGGATCCGATCTATCTTTCCAACTACGCGGCGATCAACGTCCAGACGCCCGTGCAGCGCATTCCCGGCATCGCCAGCACCACGCTGTTCGGTGCCCTCAACTATTCGATGCGCCTGTGGCTCAACCCGGACAAGATGACGGCGCTCAAGATTTCGCCGAGCGACATCTATAACGCCGTCCAGAACCAGAACATTCAGGCTGCCCTTGGCCAGATCGGCGGACCGCCGACCAACAAGGATCAGGTCATCCAGCTGCAGGTCACCACCAAGGGACGTCTGGTGACGCCGGAGGAATTCGGCAACATCATCCTGCGCACCGGTGCCGACGGCGCCATCGTCCGCATCCGTGACATCGGCAAGGTGGAGCTGGGCGCGCAGACCTATACGCAGGTCTCCCGCCTCAACGGCGATCAGGCGGCCATCATCGGCCTCTATCAGCTTCCCGATGCCAACGCGCTGACGGTGATGGAGGACGTTGCCAAGCAGCTCGACCAGATCCGCACCCGCCTGCCGCCGGGTGTCGGCCTGACGGTTACCTATAACTCCACCCTGTTCGTATCGGCCTCCATCAACGAGATCATCAAGACGCTCCTTGAGGCCGGCATCATCGTTCTGATCGTCGTCTATGTCTTCCTGCAGGACATCAAGGCGACCATCGTGCCCACGGTCACCATTCCCGTCTCGCTCATCGGCGTGTTCGTGGTGCTGGCCGCAATGGGGTTCTCGGCCAATACCATCGATCTCTTCGCGGTGGTGCTGGCCGTGGGGCTTGTGGTGGACGATGCCATCGTGGTGGTGGAAAACGTCCAGCGCATCATGGAGGAAGAAGGGCTCGACCGCCGCGAGGCCGCCCGCAAGGCCATGACGCAGGTGACGGGCCCGATCATTTCCACCACGCTGGTGCTGTTTGCGGTGTTCGGTCCGGTTGCTTTCCTGCCGGGTATCACGGGCGAGCTGTTCCGCCAGTTCGCGGTCACGATCTGCGCCTCGGTCGGCATTTCGGCCATCAATGCGCTGACGTTGTCGCCGGCGCTCTGCTCGCTGGTGCTCAGCAAGCCGAAGGCGGCGACGCGTGGCCCGTTCTACTGGTTCAACCGCGGCCTCGACACGACGCGCAACGGCTATGTGAGCGTGGTCGGCCTGATCGCGCGGCGCTCCATCGTTGCCGGCATCATCGCGGTGGCGGCCGGCACCGCGGCGGGCGTGACCTTCTCCAAGCTGCCGACGGCCTTCATTCCGGAGGAAGATCAGGGCGTTCTCTATGTCAACGTGCAGATGCCCGCAGGCGCCGCCCTGCCGCGCACCGATAACGTGATGCTGAGAATGCAGGAAATCGCCTCGAAGACGCCGGGCGTGGCGCACGTCATCAACATCGCCGGCTATTCGATCCTGACCCAGTCGGCATTGTCGAATGTCGGCACGATCATCATGGCGCTGAAGCCGTGGGATGAGCGCACCACACCGGAGACGAGCGCGGTTGGCCTCGCCCGCAAGCTGCAGGCCGAGTTCAACGCCATTCCGGAAGCCAACGTGCTGGTGTTCGCGCCGCCCGCCATTCCGGGTCTGGGTCAGGCATCGGGCTTCGACTTCCGCCTCGAGGCGGTTGGCGGCCAGAGCTATCAGGAGATGGCGCAGGCGGCGATGT
>DAIPYB010000026.1:0-13501 GCA_036782955.1 Pseudoxanthobacter sp.
ACGACGGCCACGAACGTTACCGCGCTGCCAGCCGGGGTGGAGACCCCGCCCCTGACGCACACCGGCCCGGTGATCGGCGTGTGGGGCGGCTTTACCTCGATGCAATCGCAGACAGGCCCGGCGACGACGGCAACCGCGGATATCCGCATCGGTCATGGCACCCGGCCGGCCACGGCAAACACCTATGACGCCCGCCGCGTCGTGGCCGATCTCGAACCCGGACGAGGCTGAACGGTGCCTTGCCGAGCCGGCCGGCTGCCGGCAATCTGGCCGGGACAACCGGAAGCGGCGGCAACCTGATTCCCTCTGCCGCCGGCCCGGTACCGGAGTTTCCGCATGTCCGCCACCGCCGATGATGCTCCCCACGCCGCGACCACCGGCACCCACGATTTTGTCGACGACCCACGCAATGCGGCCATCCTGATCTCGGTCAACGGTGTGCTGAAGCCGCGGGCGGAGGCAACCGTCTCGGTCTTCGATTCCGGGTTCATCCTTGGCGATGGCGTGTGGGAAGGGCTTCGGCTGGTCAAGGGCGGTATCGCCTTCCTGCGCGCCCATCTCGACCGGCTCTACGAGGGCGCCAAGGCCATCCGCATGGATATCGGCCTCGACCGACAGGCCCTCGCCCGCCGCATCTTCGATTGTCTCGATGCCAATGGCATGGAAGACGGCGTGCATGTTCGCCTGATGGTGACCCGCGGCATCAAGCGCACACCCTATCAGGATCCGCGCGTTACCATCGGCAATGCGACCGTGGTCATCATCCCGGAATACAAGACCCCCCTGCCGGCGGTGGCACGGCGCGGACTGAAGCTCTTTACCGTCCACATCCGACGCACCGGCCCGGCCGAACAGGACCAGAAGCTTAATTCCCACTCCAAGCTGAACTGCATTCTGGCCTGCATTCAGGCTGCGGAGGCCGGTGCCGACGAGGGGCTGATGCTGGATGAGGCCGGTGCGGTGGCGACCTGCAATTCAACCCACTTTTTTATCGTGCGGCGCGGCGAGGTCTGGACTTCCGACGGGCTTTACTGCCTCGGCGGCATCACGCGGGCCAACGTCATCCGCCTTTGCCAGACGCTCGGCATTCCACTGCGTGAGAAGCGCTTTTCCCTGACCGATGTCTATGGCGCGGACGAAGCCTTCGTGACCGGCTCCTTTGCCGGCCTCACCCCGGTGTGGAACGTGGACGGACGCCTGATCGGCGAGACCGGACCGGACGGCGACCATGCCGGCCCGCTGACCCGCCAGTTACAGGCCGCCTACAAGGACATCGTGCTGACCGAGCGCACCGTGCGTGCCGAAATCGCCGGGCTGTGACGCCGCCCGCTTGCAGACCGGAAACGTGCCATTGGAGCGCACATGACCGAAACGCCCGCCCCTGCCGTTCGCATCGCCATGTGGTCCGGCCCGCGCAACATCTCCACCGCCATGATGCGTGCCTTCGGCAACAGGCCCGACACGACGGTCATCGACGAGCCGTTCTATGCCGCCTATCTGGCGCTGACGGGAATCGATCACCCGATGGCGGCCGAGGTGATCGCCGCCGGTCCGGCCGACTGGCGGCAGGCGGCCACCGGGCTTGCCGGCCCGGTGCCGGAAGGGCGGCAGGTGTTCTACCAGAAACACATGACACATCACATGATCCCGGAAATCGGCCGGGACTGGATGGATGGACCGGGGTTCGTGCATGCCTTCCTGATCCGCGCGCCGGAACAGGTGCTTGCCTCCTATTCGGCCAAGCGCGACAGCGTGGACCTGCGCGATATCGGCATTGCCGAGCAGGCGGAATTGTTCGAGCGCACCGCGGACCGGCTGGGTCGCGCACCGCCGGTGATCGACGGGGCCGATATTCTGGCCGATCCGGCCGGGCGGCTGGCAGCGCTGTGCGGGGCACTCGGCATTGCCTTTGCGCCCGCCATGCTGTCGTGGCCTGCCGGACGGCGGCAAACGGACGGGGTCTGGGCGCCGCACTGGTATCATGCGGTAGAAGCTTCCACCGGCTTCGCCCCGCCACGGCCGGGCATCGGCTTCGACGATCTCGACGACAGCCTGAAGCCGGTGGCGGAAGCCGCCCGGCCGCTCTATGAGCGGCTTTCCGCCCACCGGCTTGCCTGATGCAAACCCGTCATCCGGTCACGACGCGATTTCGCCCGCCGTCCTTGGCGCGGTAAAGCGCGCTGTCGGCGGCGTGGTAGAGCGTGGCGAAATCCACCACCTCGCCGATCGCGGAGGCGATGCCGAAGCTGGCAGTGACCGAAATCGCCCCCTGCGGATGCGGAAAGGGCGCCTCCTCAAGCTGCCGCCTCAACATCTCGCAGACGCGGCCCGCCCCGACGCTGTCGGTATCCGGCATCAGCACCACGAATTCCTCGCCGCCCATGCGGCCGACGATGTCCGAGGACCGGCGCTGACTGGCAATGACGCCGGCAACATGGCGCAACACCGCATCGCCCGTCAGGTGGCCATAGGTGTCGTTGACCGACTTGAAGCGGTCGAGATCCACCACCGCCACGGCCACCGGCCGCCCGGTACGACGCGCCAGCAGGAACAGCGCGTCGGCCTGCAACTCCACCATGCGCCGGTTCGCCAGCCCGGTGAGCGGATCGAAATTGGCCATCTCGCTCAGTTTCTGGTTGCGCCGCGCCAGCCGGATGGCGAGATCGATCAGGCCGAACCCCAGCGCCAGCATCATCACCGCAAGGCCGACGACGGTTGCCGCATAGGCCTGCAGGCGCTGGCTCTGCAGGGCCATGGCTTCCTGAACATGCTGGCCAACGGTGCCGCTCAGAATTGCGGTAATGGAGGCCAGATCGCGCGACAGGCGCTCTTGCTGTGCTTCCGGCGGATGGGTGGCCAGCGTGGCGACAATAGCCTCGACCCGCGCCAGATCGGCCGCGACATCAGGCGTCACCGAGGCATCGAGACCGCCGCCCAGCGCCCGGAAATCGGCGAGCCGGGTTTCGATCAGTGCCAGACTGCCGCGCCGGCCGGCCGGCACGGTGCCGCCGGTGGCGCGGAAGATGGCGACATCGGCAGCCAGACTCTCGATATGGTGAACCTGCGCCAGCACCATCACCGGACGGGCCTGCCACACGGCGCTGACCCCCTGGAGCACCAGCAAAAGCGTCAGCACGGCTGCGAACAGATAGAGCCCAAGCACGAGACGCGCCCCGCGGGGCGAGATCCACCATGAAACCGCGCGCGCAACCTGCGTCATCAGGGCGCGTCTCCGGCGGCCCCGTTGCGGATGGCGCTGAGACTCCAGATCCAGTTGGCGGCGACCGCGCTTCCCTCCTTCACCGCCTCGGCCGTCGATGGCCACAGCAGCAGCAACGGCCCCCGGTCGGCCGGCGGCACGGCGCGGCCGTTGCGACGGGTAGCCAGCACCGGCTTCTGGGCCTCGATCTGCTCCCGGCTGAGACGAATGGCATAGCCATCCAGTGCCGAAAGCTCCAGCGTCTGTGCCTTGCCGAGCCCGTAGGCATCCAGCAGCGCCACCAGCGGCACGCCCTGCCATGTGGCGCGGGGCATCCACGGCGTCTCGAGCGTGGTCTGCACCATCGGCAGGTGTTCGATGTCGGCATAGGTAAGCGGCCGGGCAATGCCACGGGCCGCCTCAATCGTCAGGATCGTCTCATGCCCGGGCACCGGCGGCGGGGCAATGGAAACCGGCTCCACTTTCGCAGCCACGGCAGGTTGTGCGGCCACGATGGCCCCCGGCAGGCAAACGCCGGCAAGCAGCACGGAAAGCACGGCTCCCGGCAGATGACGATGGCCGCGCATGCGGCCTGGGCCGCGGCCCGCCGGAGCAGTCTGGATCGACAAAACACCCTCTCCGCACCATGTGGCGGACGGAATGCGGTCTGCCTCGCCTGCGGGCAGGCCGCTCTGCCACCACCGGCTGAAACGGGCTTTGAGAATGCCGCAATCGCACGCGGAGCGAAACAGGAAATACGCCTGTCCCACCCTCCGCGCGGGCCTGCGCAGCCGGAAAAGATGCCCCGGCCCGGACACTTCCCGGTGAGCCAGCGACAAAAAGAACGCGCCGCCGCCCGGCACGAGACCGGACGGCGGCGCAATGGTTTCGCCTGCGGTGCGAGCCCCGATCAGGCCAGTGCACCGGCCTTGTGAATGGCAGCCGTATAATCTTCCAGCAGCTGCTTCGTCACCGTCGCCGGCGTGAACTTGTAGGGCCCGATCTCGGCAACCGGGGTCACTTCGGCCGCGGTCCCCGTCAGGAAGCACTCCTGGAAGGTGCCGAGCTCTTCCGGCAGGATGTGGCGCTCATGAACCTTCAGGCCACGCTTGCGGGCAAGATCGATAACCGTGCGACGGGTGATGCCGTCGAGGAAGCAGTCCGGGTCCGGCGTATGGATCTCGCCGTCCTTGACGAAGAAGATGTTCGCACCCGTCGCCTCGGCGACATAGCCGCGATAGTCGAAGAGCAGCGCGTCGGCATAGCCCTTGGCTTCGGCGGCATGCTTGGAGAGCGTGCAGATCATATAGAGACCGGCCGCCTTCGCCTTGCAGGGAATGGTGTGGGGATCGGGCCGGCGCCACTCGGAGATGTCGAGGCGGATGCCCTTCAGGCGCTGCTCGGCATCGAAATAGCTCGGCCACTCCCACGCCGCGATGGCGACATGGATCTTGTTGTGCTGGGCGCCGACGCCCATCTCGTCGCTGCCGCGCCAGGCAACCGGGCGCAGGTAGGCGTTGGTGAAGTTCATGCGCTTCAGCAGCTCATAATGAGCGGCATTGATCTCGTCGGCCGTGAACGGCAGCTCGAAACCCAGCGCGTGCGCCGAGGCGATCAGGCGCTCGGTGTGCTCCTTCAGCTTGAACACGACGCCGTCATAGGCGCGCTCGCCTTCGAACACGCAGCTGCCATAGTGCAGGCCATGCGTGAGAACGTGAATCTTGGCGTCGTTCCACGGCACGAACTTGCCGTCCATCCAGATGACGCCGTCACGATTGTCGAAAGGCTGTCCCGCCATTTTCTCTCTCCTGATGCGAACGCGTCGTTGGAAGCCGTCCGGCACGGCCACATCTGTCTTCGTGGCGGATGTGCGTGCACGCATGGCCCCTTCGGCGCCCGGCCGGTGCGCTTCCCGCAGCGCCGCCATCGCGGGCGGTGCATGTCTCAAGGGCGCATCCTCGGCCGATCCCGAAGCCCCTTCCGGCCCGCCGGTCGGGGGCCTGTCGAAAGGCAGTTTTTGCGTCGCGGCGAAAGTGTCGATATCTTCGTTTCGCAGCCGGTCAGACCGGCCGTTTCATTCGATCGTTTCGTCTTGACCCGCAGTGAAGTAACTATCGTACGCGATTATGTCAATATGGCTGACGTAATTTCTCCGGCTGATTCCCGTCGCCCCACCCGGCCGGCGGAGGCGCGCGCGTCGGCCACCGCTGCCAGCGGCGGCGCAGACGAGCCGCATTATGACGTCATAGAGCTGCTGTTCTTCGCCTATCGCGCCTTCATCGGCCGGCCGGACCGCATCCTCTCGGAATATGGTTTCGGCCGCGCCCATCACCGCGTCCTGCATTTCGTGGCACGCAATCCCGGCATTCGCGTGACGGATCTGCTCGACATCCTGAAGATCACCAAGCAAAGCCTCGGGCGCGTGCTGAAACAACTGATCGATACCGGCTTCATCGACCAGCGCCCTGGCCCGGCTGATCGTCGCCAGCGCCTGCTCTATGCGACCGAAACCGGTCAGGCGCTGGATTATCGCCTGTCCATGCTGCAATCCCGGCAGATCGAGACCGCGCTGGCGCAGATGGGGCCGGAGGGCCATGCGCTTGCAGTGCGCTTCCTGACCGGCCTCGCCGCCACCGAGAGCCGGGATGCCGGCCCGCTGCGAGACGATGACGAGGATGCGCCGTGAGCCCGATCACCCACACGCCGGCCGAGCCGCTGTCCGACGACGCCCCGCACCTGATGGTGGTGGATGATGACAGCCGCATCCGCGAGCTTCTGCGCCGCTATCTCACCGCCAACGGCTACCGCGTGACGGTGGCGGAGGATGCCGCCGATGCCCGGCGCAAGCTGGGCTCCGTGGTGTTCGATGCACTGATTCTCGATGTGATGATGCCCGGCGAGGACGGCCTGTCGCTGGCCCGCACGCTGAAGACACGCTCCGACGTGCCTGTGCTGATGCTGACGGCGCGCACCGACAGCGCCGACCGCATCGCCGGGCTGGAGGCCGGCGCCGACGACTATCTGACCAAGCCGTTCGAGCCGCGCGAACTGATCCTGCGCATTGCCAACATCCTGCGGCGGCGCGGACCGGCGGAAACCCCGGCCAGCGAAGTCAGCTTTGGCCCGTTCGTGTTCGACATCGCCCGGCAGGAGTTGCGGCGCGGCGATGAGACCGTGCGCCTGACCGACCGCGAGCGCTGGCTGATGACGACGTTTGCCGAAAGCCCCGGCCAGACCATTCCCCGCCACCTGCTGGTCGGGCGCGAGGGCGAGCTGGGCGAGCGGACGGTGGATGTGCAGATCAACCGCCTGCGCCGCAAGATCGAGGACAATCCGGCCGATCCCGTTCACCTGCAGACCGTGCGCGGCGTAGGCTATCGCCTTATCGCCACCTGATCCTGCCGGCTGGGCGCCATCGGCCACGCTCCCGCCTCGGTTCTGTGGCCAGCCCTGCCCGGTCTGCGGCCGGTGTCGTTTTCCCTGCCGGCCCTCTTGTGTGCGGAGTGCGTCATGACGGACCAGCGCGTTCTGTCGAACCAGCCCGATCCGGCCACCGGTAACAACGACAATCCTCCCCCGCGTGCCCGCGCCGGACGTCTGGCGACAGCGCTGCGCCTTGCCGGCCGGGCGCTGATGTGGCCCGGCCGCTGGCTGCACGCCCAGTTGCCGCGCCGCCTTTTCCCCCGATCGCTGCTGATCGTCGTGCTGCCGCTGGTCCTGCTGCAGTCGGTGGTCGCCTATGTCTTCCTGCAACGCCACTGGGAACTGGTGACCCAGCGCCTTTCGGAGGCCACCGTGCGCGATATCGCTGCGCTGATCGGCATTCTGGAAGCCTATCCGCAGGATCCCGACTACCGCACCTTCCGGGAGATCGCCACGCGCGATCTCGACCTCAGCGCGCAGGTGCTGCCGCCGATGCCGCTGCCGCCCCCGGCGGAAAAGCCGTTCTTCTCGCTGCTCGACCGCACGCTCAGCCACCTCATCTCCACCCAGATCAAGCGGCCGTTCTGGATCGACACCGTCGGGCGCACCGACTATGTGGAAATCCGCATCGACCTCGGCGACAAGGTGCTGCGCGTGTTTCCCCGCCGCAGCCAGACCTATGCCTCCAACGCCCACATCTTCCTCGTGTGGATGGTCGGTGCCTCGGCGGTTCTCATCATCATCGCCATCCTGTTCCTGCGAAACCAGATCCGGCCGATCCAGACGCTTGCCGAGGCGGCCGAGCGCTTCGGCCGCGGCCTGCCGGTGGAGAATTTCCGCCCGCGCGGCGCACTGGAAGTGCGACAGGCAGCCGTCGCCTTCATGGAAATGCGCCGGCGCATCGAGCGCCAGATCGAACAGCGCACCACCATGCTGGCCGGCGTATCGCACGACCTGCGCACCATCCTGACCCGCTTCCGCCTTGAACTGGCACTGCTGGGCGAGGGCGAGGAAATCGACGCGCTGCGGCAGGACGTGGACGTGATGAACGCCATGCTGGAGGCCTACCTCGCCTTTGCCCGCGGCGACGGCGACGAGCAGGCGCGCGAAACGGACCTGACCCTCATTCTGGAATATCTGGAAGACGAGGCGATCGCCCGCGGCGCAAGCGTCTATCCCACCAGTTTCGACGGCGAGCCGATGGTCACCGTCAAGCCGATGGCCTTCAGCCGGCTGCTGTTCAATCTGGTCGTCAATGCCACCCGCTACGGCCACGCAGTGCAGCTGACCGCCCGACATGCCGATGGCTGGATCACGGTGGTCGTCGATGACGACGGCCCCGGCATCGCGCCGGACGACCGGGAAGCCGTCTTCCGTCCGTTCTTCCGTCTGGATGCCGCGCGCAATCAGGACCAGACGGGAACCGGGCTGGGCCTGACCATCGCGCGCGATATCGCGCGCGGCCACGGCGGCGATGTCATTCTCAGCGATTCGCCCCTCGGCGGGCTGCGGGTACGGGTGCGGGTGCCGGGTTGATATCCGCGGGCCACCCCGGCCAAAGCCCCCTCAGAGGGGTCGCATGCTCAGTAATCGCGTTCGGCGGTAACGCCCACCGAGGTCTGCCCCGTCAGGCCGACGGAGCCTTCCAGCTTCACGTTCGGCGTCACATCCACCTGAACCGAGAACCGGGTCGAGGCGGCATTGGTGCCCTGCTTGACGCCGATATAGACGTTGTCGGTTGCATAGGCGCCGGCCTCCAGTGTCGGGCGGTCATTGGAATCGGAACCCACGGCAAGCTGGTTGAGGCCGAGAATGCGGCGGATGCGATCCAGCAGGCCCGGCCCGCGCGTGAAGCCGGACATGTTGCCCACCGCATTCGCCAGCGCCAGCGCCTCGCCCGGCGACAGGCCACCGGCCGCCTTGTTGAACAAGAGCCGTGACAGCACCTCGTCCTGCGGCAGTTCCGGCGTGGAGGTGAAATTGAAGACCGGCGCCGAGGCGCGGCCTGTCACCTCGATGCGCGCCGTCACGTCGGCGGCCCGCGTTTCGGCCACCAGATCGAGCAGCGGGTCGAGCGAGTCGGAGAAGGTCAGGTTACCGCGACTGAAGGTCAGGTTCTGGCCGAGGATCGACAGCGTGCCGCGGCGCATCTGCAGATCGCCGTTGACGACCGGCGCGGAGCTGGTGCCGGTGATGCGGAAGGCCCCCTCAAATTCCGCATCGATGCCCTGACCGCGCACGAAAACCCGGTTCGGCGCGCTGACCGTTATGTCGAGCGCGGCATTGAAGGGGGTCGGCGTCCTGCCTTCGCCGGGCCGGGCCGGGGCCGGCGGTGGCGGGAAATAAGGCAGCAGATCGGCCGGCACATTGATGTGTCGGACATTGATGGGCGTGGCGGACGA
Organism: Pseudoxanthobacter sp.; assembly: GCA_036782955.1. Classification (GTDB taxonomy): domain Bacteria; phylum Pseudomonadota; class Alphaproteobacteria; order Rhizobiales; family Segnochrobactraceae; genus Pseudoxanthobacter. Next base: position 9,025 of record DAIPYB010000026.1, read on the forward strand.
GGGCAACCGGTCGGGAACCGTCACGTTGACCTGATTGAGGACGATGGAACCGCCGATTTCCGGCGCCACGGCGACCGGCCCGCGAATGCGCAGGTCGGCGGTGGCCTCGGCGCGCACCATGCCCTGATAGCGCAGCACCAGATTGCGCGCGACGATAAGAATATCGGCCGGATAATTGCGCGCCGGGTCCAGCGCCACCTGACCCGCGATGGCCAGTGAGCCGCCGGAAGCGGAATTGCCGGTGATGCCTTCGAGGCGCGCCGTGGTACCGTCCATGCGCACCGCGCCGGCGATGTTGCGGAAATCGAGACCGAGCATCACGTCGGAGAAGGCAACGTTGCTGATGCGCAGCATGCCGTTGAAGCGGGGCGCGGCAGCAGTGCCGCTGGCGGTGCCGTCGAGACTGAGCTGACCGGAGACGCGGCGCGAGGCCGACGGCGCGATCTGGTTGACCAGCGCAAGGTCGGCGTCGCCGTTGACGCGAATGTTGAACGGCCCCGTGGCGCTCAGCGGCGCGGTTCCCTGCGCCTTCAGCCGCGTGGTGCCGGCGTCGAGCGCGGCGTCCACGCTCAGCCCCTGCCCGTTCGTCGTGCCGCGCGCGGTCATGTTGACGGCCGGGGCTGTCTGCGGCATCGCGGCAAGGCGCGCGCCACGCACGGCAAGGTCGTAGTCGATCTTCGGCGCGGCCGGGCTGCCGTTCAGCCTGGCGCGGCCCGACAGCGTGCCGGAAAGTCCAAGATCGGGCGCGGCTATGTTCGCCAGCCCCAGCGGCAGGCTTTCCAGCCCCACATCCAGCGCCAGCACCTTGGCGCCCGCACGGCCGGCAATCGTGGCCGTTCCACGCTGGCCGCCATCGTTCACGCCGAAGGCCAGATCAAGCGTCGCCTGATCGGCTTTCCACACGACCTTGCCGGGACGCGACAGACGCAGCGCCGCCGGCGCGCGCTCGGCGGAAAAGCTGTTCAGTGCCACGCTCACGTCGCGGCCGTCGGGAATGCCCGTCTTCGGCAACGACACCACCGCATCGGCGGCGATGGCGGCGCCCTGCAGCTTCAGCCCCAGTTGCGTGGCGATACGATCCTGCGGGCCTTCCAGACGAAGGCGCGGCTGCTCGATCACCTGCCCGCCGGCCGCGATGCGGTCAGCCGTGATCGTGCCGGAAACGAACGGCGCGTGGAGGGGATCGCGAACCGTGGCGCTGAGATCGAGCCGGGAAAGCGACACCTGCGGCAGGGCGAAATCCGGCACGCTGACGCGCACCGTCGCCTGATTGGCCTTGCTGCCGCCAAGGTCGATATCCGCGGTGAAACGGCCGGTTCCGTGCAGCCCGGCCAGCGCCAGCGCCGGCGCGACATCGCTGGCATTCAGGCTCATGCGCCCGAGCGGCAGACCGCCGGCCTGCTGCGACAGCGTGCCGGAGGCCGAGAGCCCGACCAGCGCCAGCTTGTCGATGGCAAGCCGGAATCCGGAAGGTCCATACCGGCCCTCGACGGTGCCGGTCACCGGCTGCCCGCCGGAAGCGCCGCTCAGCACCACGCGCGCATCGAAATCGCCGTTCGCTCCGCGCCCGCCGTCCAGCCCGGCCCGCAGCGGGGCAATACGCTGGCCCGCCGCCACGATTTCGGCGCTGGATAGGACGCCGGTAAAGCGCGGCGCCTCGAACGTGCCGGAAAGCGTGCCTTCCAGTGCCGCCTTGCCGCCAAGGGTAGGAGTGAGAGCCGACAGGTCGGTGAGGTTCACCTTCAGCACCACGCCCTCGCCCTGCGCGCCGAACCGGCCGGCTGCGGAGGCCGTCAGACGCGCACCCTCAAGGGCCAGCGTTTCGATGGTCACCGTGCGGTCAGCCGCCGCCGTGGCAGCAAACGAGAGGCGCGGGCTGGTGCCGGCCAGACCATCGATGGCCGGGATGCCCGTCCTGAGGCCCTTCGCCGACAGGTCGATATGGGCGTTGCCGGTCAGGGCATCGATATTGCCATTACCGTTCACCGCCAGCTTCAGCGCCCCCGCCAGCGGCTGGCCGGCGAGCGTGCCGATCGGGGCGAGATCATCGCTCTGGGCCGTCAGCGCCAGCATGGCCTGCCCGGCATCGAAGCTGCCGGTGGCACGCGCACTGAGCCCGAGGGCAGAAAGGTCGGCGCTGTCCACGGTGATGGCGCCGGCAGAACCGAGGGTAGCCGTGAAAGCAAGACGCGGCGCCCCGGCCCGGCCCAGATCGCGCCCGGCGAGCGTGGCCTCCTCCAGCCCGGCGGTTACCGCCAGAACACGACTGCCCGCGCCGCCAAGCAGCCCCGGCGTTTCGCTGAGCGTCGCCTCCAGCGTGAGCGTGCCGGCGGAAAGCTGGGCCACGGCCGGTGCCTTCATCGCCGCGCGCACCACTGCGGTCGGCGCAGCGGTGGTGCCGCCGACGCGGGCGGAGAGCGAAATCGCCTGCCAGCTCGCAATTCCGCCCGTCAGCCCCTGAAACACCACGGAAGGCGCCACCGTGCCCCCGGCGCTGAGATCGAGCGCACCCGTGGCGGTGGCGACCGTGCCGGTGGCGGAAAGGGAGCCGGCCGCGGCGGCAACCTCCGCCTTCTCGATGACGACATCGCCGTCGTCCCTCACCAGCGCGGAGAGCGCAGCGGTAATCGCGTCGCCGGCCAGTGGCCGGTATGGCGACGGCAGGATGCTTGCGATCGGCGCGCTGAGATCGGCGGTAATGCGCCGGCCGCCATCGACCCGCGCGATATGCGCCTCGCCGCGCGTCAGCGTCTGGTCGCCCAGCGCGAGGTCCATCGTGCCCGCCCACGAATCGAGCGGACCGTCGCCCTTTACGTTCAGCGCCAGCGGCGCGGCAGCATCCTCGATGCCGGCCAGCCGGTGCAGCGGCCCGCCCGCCGGCTCGCGCGCGGCCAGGCTGACGGCCAGCGTCTGGTCGGCCGGCCGGAAGACGAGGCCGAGATCGAGATCGGGCGAATCCGTGCCCAGCGCATCGATGGTCAGGCGGGTGTCGATGGGGGCCGAAGCGGTGAGCATCGGCAGGTCGAGCCGACCGCGGATGGCGAATTGCACCGGATCGCGGCCCGACAGCTTCGGGCCGATGGAAACGGTGCCGATATCGATGGCCTCGACACGGATATCGAGCGGCACGCCGGCTGAAGACGACGAGGATTGCGATGTTTTCCCGGCAACCGGCGCGCGGGCGACATCAATGTGGCCAACGGCAAGCCGGTCAGCGACGAAGGCCCTGCCGAGAAGCCGAGAAGGCTGCCAGACGAGATTGACCCGATCGATGGAAAGCCACGGCCCCTCGCGGTCGCCGACGGTGATGCCGCTCACCGTCAGGTCGCTCAGCGGCCCTTCGATGCGGGCGATGGTGACGGGCGTATCGGTGTTGCGGGTGAAGTCGCCGACCGCCCGCACGATCAGCGAGCGCCCGGGCGCGGTGAACACCAGAAGGCCAGCCAGCACCACAACGATCGCCAGCACCACGGCCAGCGAGACCAGCCCCGTGCGCAGCAGCCGGCCGGCACGGCCGCGCCGCCGTCCGTCCCCCTGCCTGCCTTCCGCCGTGGTGCCGTTGCCTGTCGCCATGGTCAGAACGCCTGTCCGATGCTGAGATAGGCCGCCACCGCGCCATCGTGCGGCTCTTTCGTGAGCGGCGTCGCCACATCAAGGCGCAGCGGCCCGATGGGCGTGAAGTAGCGCAGGCCCAGACCGACGCCGACCTTCAGGGGCTCGGAGAAATCGGGCCAGCTTTCAGTGTAGGCGCTGCCGGCATCGACGAACGGCACTACGCCGATGTTTTCGGTGATGCGGGTGCGCAGTTCCAGCGAGGTGACGAACAGGCTGCGCCCGCCGACGAGCTGGCCCCACTCGTTGCGCGGGCTCGCCGCCTGATAGGCGTAGCCGCGAATCGAGCCGCCGCCGCCGGCATAAAGGCGGTCGTTGGCGGGCGTATCGGCCAGCGACGGCCCGATCACGCTGCCCACCTGAACCTTGCCTGCGATGATGAAGCGCGCGGCCTCGTCGAAAGCGTGATAGCCGGTCAGCGTGGCACCGGAGAGCAGCATGGCGTTGGTGTCGCCGATATCGCCGACAACCGGCTGCAGTTGCAGCACCGCGCGATAGCCCTGACTGGGGTTCAGCTTGTCGTCGGTCGTATCGATGTTGGCAGCCATCGGCAGGCCGAACAGCGCATAATAGTGCTTGCCGAAACTATCGGTGATGTTGGCCCAGCTCGGGGCGAAGCCGATGGAAACGCTGCGCTGGGCATCGATGCGATGGTTCAGCGTGATTTCGTTGTCAAAGCCCTCGCGGGTATAGGCATCCGGCGCCTGCCGGACGAGGTGCTGGGCCACGGACAATTCGTTGTCGCGCGACCACAGCCCCGGTTTCACGAAGGTGTAGCCGAGGCTGTATTCCAGATCGTTGATGGCGTTAACGCCAAGCCGCGAGGTGGTGGCCTCGATGCGGATGCGCTCGCCACCGCCGAACA
>DAIPYB010000027.1:0-13296 GCA_036782955.1 Pseudoxanthobacter sp.
TATCCTGCTGAGCTACCGGGACAGGCAGCCGGAAGGGGCCGGTGCGACCGGCGCCTTTTCCGCGCGCGGATTGTGGCCCAGCGCAAGCACCGGCGCAAGCCGTTGCGGCCGGCGATCCACAGTGCCGGAATCAGGCTGCGGCCTCCGCCCCCGGCGCCAGTTCGCCGGCCAGCCAGCCGAGGCGGCGGTCGCGGATACCGAGATCGCCGAGCGCGGCCACCGTGGAGCAGACATAATCGCCGTTGGGGCCGGAGATGCCGTGTCCCTGCCGGATCAGGCGCAGCTGCTCATCCGGCGCCAGCGCGCCGGCATATTGGGGATGGCGACGGTCGGCGACATAGACCAGTCCCTGCACCGGCACGCCGTCGCCGAGGCGCAGCCACAGCAGGCGCTCCAGATAGACAGACGTCGCCTGCTCGCGCGCCCGCAGATAATCCACCGTCTCCGCCCGCAGGGCAGCCGGCACCCGGAAGGCGCGGCCGACGCAGGAGCCGCCGCGATCGAGCCCCAGCACCAGACCGGGGCATTCCGGCGTGCCGCGGTGAACATGAGAGAAGATGCACAGCGAACGATGAAAGCCACGCAGCCGCGCGGTCTCAACCCCGTCGAAATCGAACCCCGGCCGCCACATCAGCGAACCATATCCGAACACCCAGAGATCGGCGTCCGGCGCGTTGCGCACGGCATCGCCCGCCACCTCCGCAGGGTGCGCAATGTCCGCCGTCACTCCACCCTCACTCACCAGCGCCTCCGCCGCGCCGGCATGGCCGATGCTGTCGCCAAGATCATTTCACCCCACATGATCACTTCACCCCAGATGCGGCAGCAGAGAAGCGCCGAACAGCGTCAACCCGAAAAGCAGCACCACCACCGCGCCCAGCCCTTCCACCGCGCGGTGAAGCCAGAAGGCAAGGCGTGCCTCCCGCCGGGCAAGACGCATGGCAAGACCCTTTGCCCCCACCGCCAGCAATGCCAGCGCCGCCACGGTCACCCCGGTGCCGAGCGCCATGGCAAAGGTGGAGGCAACGCCCGCCGCATAAAGCCCCTGCGAGAGCGCGAACACCAGCACGATCAGTGCCCCGGTGCAGGGCCTGAGCCCCGCCGCCAGCACGGCGCCGGCCGCTGCCCGCCAGCCCGCAGCCACAGCGGCCGGCGAAACCGCGTGGCCGCCGCAATCGCAATCCGCACCATGCAGGGCCAGAAGATCGGGCGACAACGCCGTGCCGTGGCTGCGCAGCCGCATCCGGCCGCTGCCGGTGGCGGCGGCAAGCGGCTGGCCCGCTGCGCCGCCCGCCAGCACCGCGCCGCCGCCGGCATCACCCGCAAACAGCGCGGAAAGCGCGGCCGTGGTCGGCGCGGCGGATGGCGGCGGGGCAAACAGACCCGACATGGCCGGCGAGGCCGCATGCCCGCGCCGGGACAACGCCGCCCCAAGCGGCAGCACGATCTTGCGCCACACCAGATAAAGGCCGAGCAGCAGGATGGCACCGTAGGAGGCGACTTCCACCCATTCTGCCGCGGCCGTCATGGAAAAGGCCGTGGCCCGAAACACCAGTGCCCCGACGGTGACGATGGCGATTGCCACCGTTGCCTGCAGCAGCGCCGACAGGAACGACAGCACGATGGCGCGCCGCGCCGTGGCCCGGCCCGAGACCAGATAGGCGGAAATCACCGCCTTGCCATGCCCCGGTCCTGCCGCGTGGAAGATGCCATAGGCAAACGACACCGCCATCAGCAGGAAGCCGGCGCGGGGATCGCTCTTCATGGCGCGCAGGGCATCGGTGAGATGACCGTAGAAAGCCCGCTGCCAGCTTGCGACAACGGCGAAAAGACCGAGCGGAGGACCGCCGCTTTCAGTCAGTCCGACGCCGAACGGGCTGGCGCCGACGCTGCGGGTGCCGCTGGCCGAGGGCTTTTCCGGTGCTGGGGCGAGCGCGGCCGATTTCTTCGGGCAGCTCACCGTCATGGTGTTGGCGAGCTGCTCGGTGCGGGCGCGCAGATCGGCCGGCAGGTCCCGCTCCTCGGCCGGGATCAGCGCCAGCGTCGTCGCCGTCATCGGGTCCAGCTCCGCCGGGCGCGTCACACGAAAGGTGCAGCCCTGCGGCACTTCGCCGGCCGGCGTATCCGGCCCGGCGCGGGCGGGCACGAGGGAGAACGGATCGTCTTTCGTCAGGGTAAAGGCGACGAAATAGTTCGGATCATAGACGTCGAGCTTCACCGCGCGGCCGGCCGGGTCCACGGGCGTCTTCAACGGCAGGGTGAAGAACAGGGTCAGCCGGCCGTCGTCGGCGTTGAGCCAGTACTGCGTCGGATCGCTGAAGCGCACCCGCTCCTGCCCCACGCTCATGAAGGTGAAATAGCGGTATTCGCTTAAGGATTCGACATTGACCTTCGCCAGCGGCGCCAGTTCCTGCTGCGAAAGCTCGCCATCGCCGTTGGCATCCAGCCCCTGCGTGGCGAAGGCGGAAAATCCGTCATCGAACCGCCAGACGGCACGCACCGCCGTGATCCGACCTTCTGCGTCGAACACCAGTTCCTCGCGCGCCTCGACGAACACGTGCGGATGCGCGAAGGCCGGCGAAGCTGCGAGAACGGCCGCCAGAAAAAGACCGATGAAGGCAACGGGACCGCGCAGAACCGCGCGCACGGCGGCAGAGCACGGGCCGGACAGGCACAGACGGCAAATGCGTTGGCTGAACACAGGCACAGCGACCCTTCCGGCAAGCAACATCGACAGCCGCCGGCGACCGCCCGTGCCGGCATGGCGCACCATGTTCCGCCTCACGGTGGCAGAAGCAAGGCCGCGCAGCCCGGGCGCTGCCCTTGTGTCACACGCGTACCGGCATGTCGGGCTTCTCGCCCTCCACGGGCGCCGGCACCGGTGCAACGCGGTCGGCCGGGCAGCTTTCAAACCAGCCCGCCAGAAAATCGACGAAGGCCCGCACCTTGCCGGAGAGGTGGCGGCGATGGGGGTAGACCGCATAGATCGCCGAGGCATTGAGCAGATATTCGTCCAGCACCGTCACCAGACGGCCGGCGGCGATATCCTCGCGCACGGTCACGAAGGGAATGAACGCAAAGCCGTGGCCCGCCAGCGCCGCAAGCCGGCAGGCCTGCGGACTGTTGACCTCGATCCGCCCCTTCACGGCGACCGAGCGGCGCTCGCCGTCGATGCTGAACATCCAGTGGCCGCGCGTGCGAGCATTGGAATCCACGATGCACGGCCGGGATGCCAGATCGGCCGGCACCTGCGGCCGGCCGTAGGTTTCCAGAAGATCGGGCCGCACCACCGCCACGATGGGAAAGGGCGACAGCTTGCGCGCGATCAGGCTGGAATCGGCGAGTTCGGTGATCCGCACCGCGACATCGATGCCCTCCTCGACCAGATCGACGAAGCGGTCCTCCAGATTGAGTTCGATGGAGATCAGCGGCTCCTGCCGCAGGAACTCCATCACCGCCTGCCCCAGCTCCATGTCGCCCAGCGTGCGCGGACCGGCCACGCGCAGTAATCCGCGCGGCTCACGATGGGTATCGTGGATGGCCGATTCGAGATCCTCGATGCGCTGCAGGATCTCCCCCGCCTCGCGCAGATAGACCTGCCCCGCCTCGGTCAGCGACAATTGCCGCGTCGTCCGGTTGAGCAGCCGCACGCCCAGCTCGTCCTCGAGCTCGCGCACATATTTCGACAGCAGCGCCTTGGAACGGCCAAGCTTGCGCGCGGCGGCCGAAAAGCCACCGGCTTCCGCCACCTTCACGAAGGCCTGCATCAGGGTCAGCGTATCCATGGCGGCGATTGTGGGCGAGGCCGGCGCGCTTCACAAGGCGGGCGGCGGCCGCACCGCCGGCCGCAGATCGATAAAATTCTGCGCACGGTCATTTTTCCCCTTGTGTGTGAATGGCGATGGTCCTACATGCGGTCTCGCCCAATTTCGCACGTGCCTGTGGTCGCGTGCCGGTCAGGCCGGAAACCCCGGTCTGGGCAGACCGGTGACCGGAGTTTAACCGGGTCTAAGCCGAGGCTCTCTCGGCGGACGCGACTTGAAGCAACGACGTAGCGGGCTTTTTTGGTCTCTGCGCGCCCTCCAAAGGCGTCGCGTTACTGAAGAGGCGACTACTTCCTTGCCGGGCGTGCGGTTCGGGTTTCCCGTTCCAAGCGTTGGCTTTCTCACTCCGCGGGCCGGTCCCATCCGGGTTGTCCCTGTCTGCGGCAGAGGAAGCGATTCGGCCATCCATTCGCCCGTCGGCCCGCTTTTGCGGCGCCGGCGAACCGGGTCATCCGGCTTAACGGTCGCCGTCTCCACAGCGGCGCCGCGCGGTCGCCTGCACCCCGGATCGGGTTCACCGTCTTGCTTGTGGAGTGCCCACGATGACGGATCGTATTGTCGATTTCCTCCGTTCGCGACGTCCCGAGGGTCCCTGCCTCGTGGTTGACCTCGACGTTGTGCGCGAGAATTTCCGCGCTTTCCGGCATGCCATGCCGGACACCCGCGTGTTCTATGCGGTAAAGGCCAATCCGGCGCCGGAGGTCCTCTCTGCGCTCGCTGAAATGGGCTCCTGCTTCGACTGCGCATCCGTTGCCGAAATCGAGATGGCGATGGCCGCGGGCGCCACGCCGGACCGCATTTCCTATGGCAATACGATCAAGAAGGAGCGCGATGTTGCGCGCGCCTTCGAACTCGGCATCCGCCTGTTCTCGGTGGACTGCGAGGCAGAGGTCGACAAGATCGCCCGTCAGGCCCCGGGTTCGCGCGTGTTCTGCCGCATCCTGTGCGACGGCGCGGGCGCGGAATGGCCGCTGTCGCGCAAGTTCGGCTGCGAGCCGGAAATGGCGGCCGACGTGCTGGAGCACGCCCACCACTCTGGCCTCGATGCCTATGGCGTGTCGTTCCATGTCGGTTCGCAGCAGGCCAATACCGAGGCTTGGGACGGTGCTCTGGCGAGCGCGGCCGGGCTGTTCCGCGAGCTGGCGGAGCGCGGCATCCAGCTGCGCATGGTCAATCTCGGCGGCGGTTTCCCGGCGCGCTACATGCGCGACGTGCCGGGCGTGCCGAACTACGGCCGCTCCATTCTCGATGCCATCGGCCGTCATTTCGGCAACCGGCTGCCGGAAACCATCATCGAGCCGGGTCGCGGCATGGTGGGTGGCGCCGGCATCATCAAGGCCGAAGTGGTGCTGATCTCCCGCAAGCAGGCCGACGATCCGGTCCGCTGGGTCTATCTCGACATCGGCAAGTTCGGCGGTCTCGCCGAAACCATGGACGAGGCGATCCGCTATCCGATCCGCACCCTGCGCGACGATGGGGAATCGGCCCCGTGCGTGCTGGCCGGCCCGACCTGCGATTCCGCCGACGTGCTGTACGAAAAGACGCCCTACCCGCTGCCGATCTCGCTGGAAATCGGCGACGAGGTGCTGATCGAGGCAACCGGCGCCTACACCACGACCTATTCGGCCGTGGCCTTCAACGGCTTCCCGCCGCTGCAGTCGTTCGTGATCTGAGCCGCGCCGTCCCGGCACGCTCCGCTGCTGCCCGCATCGTATCCGGGCCCCGGTCTTTCGCATTCCGTTTCGCGAAAGACCGGGGCCCGGGACGGGTTTGCACGCGGGCGTACCGTTGCGCAGCGGTCGCAAGCGCTCGTCTCAAGCGTCCGTTCTCACAACCCCCGCTCCGGGAGGTTTGACCCCATGATCGTCATCCGTGAGGAAGAAGCGGCCGATGTCGGTGCCCGCGAGGTGCTGCTCGACCGCGTGTTTGGCCCTGCGCGGTTCCTGAAGTCGTCGGAACGCATCCGCAAGGGCCGTCTGCCGGCTGATGGCCTGGCGCTGACGGCGGAGGAAGACGGTCGCCTCGTCGGCACCGTGCGGCTGTGGCACATTTCTGCCGGCGGCCGGGCGGCCCTGCTGCTGGGGCCGATTGCCATCGATCCGGATATCCAGGGCGCCGGGCTCGGCAGCCGGATGATGCGCACTGCGCTGGAACTTGCCCGCGCAGCCGGCCATGGCGCCGTGCTGCTGGTGGGTGACCCGGAATATTATGTTCGCTTCGGCTTCTCCGGCCAGCTCACCGCCGCACTCACCATGCCGGGTCCGACCGAGCGGCGCCGCTTTCTGGCGCTGGAGCTGGCCGAGGGTTTCCTCGCCGGTGTTCGCGGCCGGGTGGTGCCCACCGGCGCGCGCATTCTCGGCCGCCCGGCGGCGGCTGCCGCGCGCATCGCCGCCTGATCGGTTTCCGCCTGATTCGCGGGGACCGCCCCGCTTTCCACCCATTCCGGCCTGCTTTTTCTCCGCGCCCCGCAACGGCCTGCCGCCGTTGCGGGGCGCGTTTGTATGGGCATGCACACAAGATATTGAATCCGAACGGCTTTCAGACACGGAGACCGGTTGTCACATGGCCGTCGCGCAGGCCCGGTTGGATGCTTCCTCAACCCCGCGCCGCTGCGGCCGCCGCGCGCCACACTCTGGCCCGGATTGCTTTTCCCGCGGCGGGACGCGAGAAGTAAGGCGCATAGCAGTATCGCTGATGGCGCAAAGGAGAGTGGAAGAATGACAGACTGGCCCGTTTATGCCCGCATCGATGGACCCGTTGTACTGATCGGTCTTGGCTCGATCGGACGGGGCACGCTGCCGCTGATCGAGCGCCATTTCGAATTCGACCGCTCCCGATTCGCCGCCGTCGATCCGCTCGATACCCACAAGGCGCTGGCTGAATCCTATGGTGCGCGTTTCATTCAGGCCGAGCTGACGCCTGACAACTACCGCGCGATTCTCACGCCCCTGCTTTCCGGCCCCGGCCGCGGCTTCTGCATCAACCTGTCGGTGGATGTGTCGTCGGTCGCGATGATGGAGTTGTGCCGCGAACTCGGCGCGCTTTATGTCGACACCGTCGCCGAACCGTGGAAGGGCTTCTATTTCGACGACAGCAAGGGGCCGGGCGAGCGCTCCAACTACGCCCTGCGCGAGGCCGTGCTGGAAGCACGCCGGCGCAGTCCGGGCGGGCTGACGGCCGTTTCCTGCTGCGGCGCCAATCCGGGCATGGTCTCATGGTTCGTCAAGCAGGCACTGGTGAACCTCGCCGCCGATACCGGCCTTGAGATCGAAGTGCCGAAGTCGCGCGAGGCGTGGGCCGATCTGGCCGCAACCCTCGGCGTACAGGGCATCCACATTGCAGAGCGTGATACCCAGCGCGCCCGCGAGCCGAAGCCGGACAACGTGTTCGTCAACACCTGGTCGGTGGAAGGCTTCGTCTCCGAGGGACAGCAGCCGGCCGAACTCGGCTGGGGCACTCACGAGACGTGGATGCCGGAGACCGGTCGCACCCATCAGGGCGGCTGCGGATCGGCCATCTACCTGCTGCAGCCCGGCGCCAACACCCGCGTGCGCACATGGACGCCGCTGACCGGCCCGCATTATGGTTTCCTCGTCACCCACAACGAGGCGATCTCGATCTCCGATTACTACACCCAGCGCGACGCTGCCGGTGAAGTGCTCTATCGTCCCACCTGTCACTATGCCTACCATCCGGCCAACGATGCCGTGCTCTCGCTCCACGAGATGTTCGGCGCCGAGGGTAAGATGCAGCCGTCGTGGAAGATCCTGTCGGAAGACGAGATCGTCTATGGCCGCGACGAGCTGGGCGTCCTGCTTTATGGCCACAGCCGCAACGCTTACTGGTACGGCTCGCAGCTTTCCATCGAGGAGACCCGCGAACTGGCTCCGCACCAGAACGCCACCGGCATGCAGGTGACCTCCGCCGTGCTCGCCGGCATGGTGTGGGCGCTGGAAAACCCGGACGCCGGCATCGTCGAGGCCGACGAGATGGACTTCGACCGCTGCCTTGAGGTGCAGAAGCCCTATCTCGGCCCGGTGGTCGGCGTCTATACCGACTGGACGCCGCTCACCAATCGCCCCGGCCTGTTCCCGGAAGACATCGACACCGCGGTGCCGTGGTCGTTCCGCAACGTGCTGGTGCGCTGAGGCCACGCGGCCCGCGCCGCACACGAACAGAACGAAAAAGGCCGGGCACCCGCCCGGCCTTTTTTCATTTCACCCTGACGCCGGTGCCGCGTTTCGTGGCCGCGGCGAAAGCCGGGCCGCGTCCCCGCTCTGCCCCGGGGCCGGCGGGGCGCGCCCGAAGGACGGCAACCGCCAAAGAAAAAGCCCGGAGCCTTGCGGCTCCGGGCCTTTCTGTTCAGACCCCGGCTGGGATCAGAACTTGTAGGCGAGACCGGCGCGAACGATGTTGTTCGACAGGTCGGCCTTGGCCGAGGTGCCGAAGCCGCCGGCGCTGCTGCCGAACGACACGTTGCCGAGGTCGGTGTACAGGTACTCGACGCGGCCGATCAGGTTCTGGGTGATGCCGCCTTCGACACCGCCACCGACGGTCCAACCAACGTTGGTGCCGTCCTTCTTAATGGTGTTGCCGTTGGCCACGTCACGCACGCGCACTTCGTTGTCGCCATAGGCGAGACCGCCGGTGGCGTACACGAGGAAGCGATCGAAGGTCAGGCCGGCGCGGGCACGGACGGTGCCGACGTAGGAGTTGGTCTGACGGTAGTTCACGCCCGACGGAATGCCGGTGGTGTACAGCGTGCCCTTGTCCTCGTTGTTCGAGAACGAGATGTCGGTTTCAGCACCGACCAGGAACAGCGGGGTGATCGAGTAGTTGTAGCCGGCATAGACGCCGCCAATCACGCCCGAGGTCGAGGTGGAGGCACCGAACTGGTTGCCCCAGTCAACGCCGTTGATCTTGCCGTTGCCGAACACGCCACCGATGTTGGCACCGAGGTAGGCGCCGGTCCAGTTGAACACCGGAGCAATCGGGGCCGGGGCAACTTCAACCGGCGGGGTCGGCTCGGGAAGGTCAGCAGCCATGGCAGTGCCGGCGAGGCCGAGGATGGCAACAGACGACAGCAGAAGACGCTTCATGATCGTACTCCTAAAGATACAAAGCCCTATGGGCACCCTGCCCGGGGGGATAGCCCTCAGGGCTTTCTGGTGTTTCGCAACGCGATCGCAAGAGCAAGAAGATCAATGCCTGCGGTGCGTCCTTGGTCGTCACTATGGGTCGGCAATCTGGGCAATTGGAAGGCAACTTTGCGGCTGGAGTGCCTAGTTCCTCTTGATCCCGATCGCTGTTGCGATGATGCAACATGCACACAGGACGGTTAATTCTCAGTAACCGCGGTCGTTCAATCTGATCTGACTGAAAAGTCCATCTGCGGCTATGCCAATCCGAAACCCGTGTTCGCGCCACCACGGGCAATTTAATTCGGTTTCTATGGTTGGGAAACCGTTAACGAGGCGTCCTTTTACTCTTTTCTCCGCCTCCGCAACGATTTCACTCAGGTAGAACGCGCGCGGCACAAGTGTCGGACAGTTCGACCACGGCAGATGAGCGCCGGACACCAAATAGGTTCCCCTTGGCGAGCGCGAAACCGTCTCTGGCCAGCGTTTGTCGGCATCATCGAATAAATAGGGCGTCGTTCCGATGAGGCGGGAGGCCTTGTCCGGCCGCAATTTGCGGTGCAGCAACGCGCGCAAACGGGTCACCGCAGAGACTTCGTCAGAGGGAAACAGACGGGCAACTTTCCGCCCCTGCCAGTTCTGGCCGGGCCTGCGGCGATGCCTGAGCCGCACGAAATGGGCCGACCCGTCGTCGATGTCGGCCCCCGCCGCGGCGAGCTGACGCGCTGCCGTGTCGTGGCCTTCTACCAGCCTGTAGTCGTTCTCCAGCAGCACCACACGCGTGGCGGACAGATTCTGCGCCAGCGCCTTGAAGCCGCCGAGGATGCCGAGATTCTTTTCAGAGCCCGCGAACGGCACGCCGTACTCGCGCGCCAGATCGCGGCCGCGGTCGGTGATCTCCGGCAGAAACAGCAATACCTCGTCGCCGAGGCTGAACAGATCGGCCGCGCGGTAGCTTTCCAGCGTGGCGCGCAGGGATTCGTAGCCGTGCCAGGAGAGGATGCCGAACCCGAGGCTGGGGCGGCGATTCTCCTGAGCCGGTGCTGCCATATCGTTCATGGCCATCGTCTCCGGCCGCGAACGGTTTCGCCGCGGCGGTTCGCTGGGGGGAAAGAAGCGGGCGGCCGGATCACCGCCAGTTTTCGGCGATCCACGGCGTGGCCCGCACGAACTTATATATCTTCTTGTACCATGGTGCCGGCCAGCGGCCGTCACGGGCCTCGTCCGGGTCGGGCTTGCCAGTGAAGGCCACGAGGCGGGTATCCGGCGGCAGGGGCGCCACGCGGAAGAACCGCAGCGGCCACGGCGGCAGCAGGCCGTGCTTGAAGCTGGCGCACCAGTGCGCCGGCCAGTAAGTCATCGGAATGCGCGTCACGGCGGAAATGTAGCGCTGCTCGTTGCGGTACTGCTTCCAGATGCCGGTCGGATCGGCCACCATCGCATCGTAGATTGCCGGCGCCATGCCGACGCGGAAACGGAAGCAGGTGGTGTTGCCGACATTTTTATCCATCTGCGTCCAGTTCTGGATGACGCAGAAATCGGCTTCCGGCCGGAAGGTGAAGAAGTCGTCGAGATTGCCGGTGATGACGATGTCGAGATCGACGAACAGCGCGGTCTCGCCGGGTTCCAGCCCCGGCAGGGTGCGGTCCCAGAGCGCAATCTTGCGCCATGGCAGCCAGCGCAGGTTCTCCGGCAGGGCAATGGGCAGTTGCGGCTGGCACTCCACCGCCGGGTCGATGCCGTCGGTTTCATCGGTGAAGCAGACGAGCCGCGTCGGCCGGCGGGTATTGCGCCGGATCATCGACCACAGCCGGTTGACATATTCGGGTCCGTAGCGCGTGCCCCATTTCATGCACACAATAGTCTGCAACGGCGGCTGGGTTTGCACGGACGGTTGGGTCTGCATGCGCGGTCGTCCTTGCCCCTTGTCCGGCGCACGCGCGCCGGGGGTTATCCTGCCCGGCCCCGGGCGCATAAGGCCTCGCTGGCGGGATTTGCGGAGGCCCTTTTCGCATTTCACCCGCCGGAATGCCAGTGGAGCGGCAGGCAGCGGCCTCGTCCGCGGCCCCCGATTCGGGTTATGAGCGAACCGGAGGCCGGCCACGCCGGAAACCGGAGACCGCCCCGGCGGGCGGCAGCGGGAGGAGCGATGACGTCTGCGAGCGGGAACGACGCACCCGGCCACGCGCCTGCGCGCGCGGCGCTGATAACCGGCGGAGGCCGTCGCATCGGCCGCGCCATCGCTGCCGATCTGGCGGCCCATGGCTGGGCCGTGGCCATTCAGGGCCGCGAATCGATCGCCGAGGCCGAGGCTCTGGCCAGGGCCATCAGCGAATCGGGCGGCCGCGCCGTCGCCATCCGCGCCGATGCCGCCGACCCCGCCGCCGCGGCCGCTCTGGTGGCCGCCGCCGAGGCGGAGATCGGTCCGCTCGGGCTTCTCGTCAACAATGCCGCGATGTTCGACGAAGACAGCTTCGCCTCCATGGAGGCCGATGGCTTCAACCGGCATCTCACCGTCAATCTGGTGGCACCGCTCATGCTCGCGCAGGCCTTCGTAGCCCGGCTGCCGGACGATGCGCGCGGGCTGATCGTCAACATGATCGACCAGCGGGTCTGGAAGCCGACGCCGCGTCACTTTACTTATAGCATTGCCAAGGCCGCGCTGTGGTCGGCCACGCGGACCATGGCACAGGCACTGGCGCCGCGCGTGCGCGTTCTGGCCATCGGCCCCGGTCCGACGCTGCCGAGCCCGCGCCAGAACGAAGCCGATTTCGCCCGTCAGGTCGCCGCGCTTCCGCTCGGCCACGGGCCGGATTTGGCCGAGTTCGGCCGTACCGTTCGTTTCTTTGCCGAGAATCCGTCGCTGACCGGCCAGATGCTGGCACTGGACGGCGGCCAGCATCTGGCGTGGGAAACGCCCGACGTGGTCGGGATCGAGGAATAGGATCGCTTTGACAACGCCCGAACAGGACGCTCCCGGCCCGCAGGACGACAGCGACGACGACGCAGCGGCCGCAGCCGCGGCCGGATCGCCGCCGGCCGAGGAGATCGCCGGCGCCAGCATCGATCTCAGCCCGGAGACGGGCAATGCGCGCGGCGTGGCGGTGATCGCCGATTTCGTCCGCCGGCTGCCGAACGGGCCGGGCGTCTATCGCATGTACGATGCGAAGGGCGACGTGCTCTATGTCGGCAAGGCCCGCAGCCTGAAGAAGCGCGTCTCCAACTATACCCGCATCGCCGGCCAGTCGAACCGCATCGCGCGGATGATTCAGGCCACCGTCTCGATGGAGTTCGTCTCCACCCGCACCGAGACGGAAGCGCTGCTGCTGGAAGCCAACCTCATCAAGCGCCTGCGCCCGCGCTTCAACGTGCTGCTGCGCGACGACAAGTCGTTCCCTTATATCCTGATCCGCCGCGATCATGCCGCGCCACAGATTCTCAAGCATCGCGGCGCACGTACCCACGCGGGTGATTATTTCGGCCCCTTCGCCTCGGCCGGCGCGGTGGCGCGCACGCTGAATGCGCTGCAGAAGGCGTTCCTGATCCGCACCTGCACCGATTCGGTGTTCGAAAGCCGCACCCGGCCGTGCCTGCTGTTCCAGATCAAACGCTGCTCCGGCCCATGCACCGGCGAAATCAGTCCCGCCGATTATGCCCATCTGGTGGACGAAGCCCGCGCCTTTCTCGCCGGCCGCTCGCGCAGCGTGCGCGACGAGATGACGGCAGCGATGCTCGCCGCCTCGCAGGCCATGGATTTCGAACAGGCGGCCGTTTACCGCGATCGCCTCGCCGCGCTGGCCCATGTCACCAGCCATCAGGGCATCAACCCGGCCGGCATCGAGGAAGCGGACGTCTTCGCCATCCATCAGGAGGCGGGCCAGACCGCGATTCAGGTGTTCTTCTTCCGCACGGGACAGAACTGGGGAAATGTGCCCTATTTCCCCAAGGCCGACATCCAGCTTGAGCCGGGCGAGGTGCTGCAGAGCTTTCTGGCCCAGTTCTATGACGACAAGGACGTGCCGAAGCTGGTGCTGGTTTCCGAGGCGCTGCCGGAAGAAGATCTTCTGGCCGAAGCCCTCAGCGAAAAGGCCGGCCGCAAGATCGAGGTCACCCGGCCCCAGCGCGGCGAAAAGCGCGATCTGGTGGAGCACGCGCTGACCAACGCGCGCGAGGCGTTGGGTCGCCGGCTGGCGGAAACCTCCTCCCAGGCCCGGCTGATCGCCGGCGTGGCGGAGGTGTTCGGCCTGCCGCACCCGCCGCGCCGCATCGAGGTCTACGACAACTCCCACATCATGGGCACCAACGCCGTTGGCGCCATGATCGTGGCCGGGCCG
>DAIPYB010000028.1:0-13194 GCA_036782955.1 Pseudoxanthobacter sp.
ACGGCGTGCTGGCGACGGAAGACCGCGATGCGGCGCTGGCGGGCTGGCTGCGGCCCGCGGGCGTGGCCGTCCGGGGCCATGCACCCCATGAGGTGGTGATCGGCCTCAGCCCCGGCTTCGGCACCCGCCTGCACCGCACGACCGCCGGCCACAGGCTTGAGGACGTGGTGGCCGCGCTCGTTGCCGGCATCTCGGACGGCGGCGGAACGGCGCGGCTGGTGCGCATGGGCCACACGGCCGACACTTCCTTCCTCGGGCTGTCCGCGGCCCGGCTGTCCGGGTCCGGCATCGGGATCGGCATTCAGGCCAAGGGCACGACGGTGCTGCACCGGGCCGACCGGATGCCGCATCTCAATCTGGAGCTTTTCTCCAACGCGCCGCTGACCGGGCTGGACCACTACCGTGCGCTTGGCCGCAATGCCGCCCGCCATACATACGGCGAAACGCCGGAGCCGGTGGTGGTGCCGGTGGCCGGCGAGGCACTGGGCGCGCGCTTCCACGTTCGCGTCGCCCTGCTCTACGCCATCGAAACCGGCCTCACCGACCCGGCCGCCGAGCCGGTGGAACTGGAATACCGACCGCAGGCGGGAGAAGCATCATGAGCGCGCGCGACCGCTATCCGCTGGCCGAAAAGGCGCCGGAAACGGTGAAGACCCCGACAGGCAAGCCGCTGTCGGCGCTGACGCTGGACGCCGTCATGCAGGGTGCGATCACGCCCGCCGACATTGCGATCACGCCCGAGGCGCTGTTGCAGCAGGCCGAGATCGCACGCGACGCCGGGCGCCGGCCGCTGGCGGAAAATCTGGCCCGCGCCGCCGATCTGGTCGCCGTGCCACAGGCTCTGTTGCTCGATACCTACGAGCTTCTGCGCCCCGGCCGCGCACCGGACGAAGCCGCACTGCGCACCCGCGCCGCGCTGCTGCGGCGCGATTACGGCGCCCACCGCATCGCCGCCCTGATCGAAGAGGCGGCCGATGTCTACGCCCGCCGCGGGCTTTTCGTGAAACGCTACTGAGGACCGCCTGCGGGCAGCCTCGCACAGAGCAGGACAGAGGGAGCACGAGCCGTGGCTGGCGTTACCATCCGGCAGGTTTCCAAACATTTCGGCAATGTCCATGTGCTGGACGGGCTCGACCTTTCCATTGCCGACGGCGAGTTCGTGGTGCTGGTCGGGCCTTCCGGCTGCGGCAAGACCACGTTGCTGCGCATGATCGCCGGTCTGGAGGCCGTCTCCGGCGGCCAGATCTTCATCGGCGACAAGGACGTCACATGGGTGCAGCCCAAGGACCGCGACATCGCCATGGTGTTCCAGTCCTATGCGCTTTATCCGCACATGGTGGTGGCCGAGAACATGTCGTTCGGCCTCAGGATCACCGGCACGCCGAAGGCGGAAATCGACGCCCGCGTGGCCGGTGCCGCGCGGATGCTGAAGATCGAGCACCTGCTGGCCCGCAAGCCGCGCGAGCTTTCCGGTGGCCAGCGCCAGCGCGTGGCCATGGGCCGGGCCATCGTGCGGCGCCCGTCGCTCTATCTGTTCGACGAACCGCTCTCCAACCTCGATGCCCAGCTGCGCACCTCCATGCGCACTGAAATCAAGCGGATGCATCTGAGCGAGAAGAAGACGGTCGTCTATGTCACCCACGACCAGATCGAGGCGCTGACGCTGGCCGACCGTATCGTCGCCATGAACAAGGGCGAAATCCAGCAGATCGGTTCGCCGGACGAGCTTTATAACCGCCCGGCCTCGGTTTTCGTCGCCTCGTTCATCGGCTCGCCGGCCATGAGTTTCCTGGCCGGCACCCTTGCCGGCGCAGCCGGCGAGGCGGTGGCGCTGGACGGCGCCGGCGTGCTGCCGCTGCCGGCCGGCTGGCGCGGAGTGAAGGCGGCATCCGGAACGCAGGTGCTGTTCGGCCTGCGGCCCGAGGCCTTCGTCTATGCCCCGGACGGGGCGGAGTTCGGCCTCGACGTAAAAATCAACGTCATCGAGCCGTGCGGCGCCGAAGTCTATGTCATCGGCGAGGTCGCCGGGCAGGAAGTGACCGCCCGCTGCCGACCCGGCGCCGTGCCCGCTCTGGGCAGCGTTGCCCGCTTCGCCGTCGCAGGCGACCAGATCCACCTGTTCGACCGGGCCAGCGAACTCAGCCTGCGTCCGTGAAAAGTCCGCGCCTGACGGTTTCCCCGGGCGACCGGGGCCGGAGCTTCTGCCGCGAGTGTTTCGACCATGAGTGTTTCGACCATGACCCCGATCCTTGAGAACCGCGTCGCCATCGTCACCGCGGCAGGCTCCGGCATTGGCCGTGCCGTGGCGGCAGCCTTCGCCCGCGAGGGCGCCATCGTCATCGCCACCGACCGCAATGGCGAGGCCGCCGCCGAAACCGCCCGCCTCGCCGGTGGCCGCACCAGCGCCGCCGCGCTGGACGTGACCGACAGCACCGCCGTGGAAGCCCTCATCGCCACGGTTCTCGCCACGCACGGCCGCATCGACATCCTGCACAATCACGCCGGCCTGCAGGTAGCCGGCAGCCTCGAGGAGGTCGACGGCGCCGGCCTCGACCGCTCGTGGGCGGTCAATGTCCACGCCCAGTTCGCCGCCTGCCGGGCGGTGATGCCGCAGATGAAGGCACAGGGCGGGGGCGTCATCCTCAACACCGCGTCCAATGCAGGCGTCTTCCTGGACAAAGGCATGCTCGCCTACATCACCACCAAGTCGGCGGTGATCACCATGACCAAGCAGATCGCCCTCGATTATGCCCGCTTCGGCATCCGCGTGAACGCCATCTGTCCGGGCTGGGTCGATACTGCCTTCAACGACCCCTACACCGCCCAGCTCGGCGGCCGCGCGGCACTGGAGAGCGTGGTCGGCGGCATGGTGCCCATGGGGCGCTTCGGGCGGCCGGAGGAAATCGCGGAGGCCGCTCTGTTCCTCGTCAGCGACCGCGCCTCCTACATCACCGGCCATGCCCTTGTCGTCGATGGCGGCGAGTGTCTGGCGGGCGGCGCCAACTCCACGCCCTGAAATCCGGAGAGCCTCACCCGCCCCCCTTTTGCAAAGGGGGGCTGTCTTTCCCGAGCCTGCCTGCTGCCGGCCCTCTTGTTGCGGAATGTCCTTCATGTCTGATGTCCTGTCGCCCGGGCCGGCCGATGGCGCGCTGGCAACGCCCTCACCGTGCTTCACGGCCGGCCAGATCGCGACCCTTGTCGCCGCCCGCTGGGGCCTTTCCGGCACGGCACGCCTGCTCACCTCCGAGCGTGACCAGAACTTCCGCTTCGCCAGCGACCGTGGCGAGGCTTTCGTCGTGAAGGTCACGAACCCGGCCGAAGACCCTCTGGTGACAGATTTCCAGACCGGCGCCCTGCTGCACATCGAGGCACGCGACCCGACGCTGCCGGTGCCGAGGGTGCTGCGCACGCTGGCAGGGGCACCGCAATGCGTGGTGGAAGGCGCCGGCGGCGCGCCCACCACGGTGCGCGTGCTGAGCTATCTCGACGGTCTGCCGCTGCATCAGGCGCCACGCAACCCGGCCCAGCGCCGGGCACTGGGCATCGCGCTGGCCCGCCTCGGTCGGGCTCTGTCGGATTTCCGCCATCCGGCCGCGGCCCACTTTCTGCAGTGGGATATCCAGAACGCCGCCCGCCTTCGCCCGCTGCTGCCCTGCATCACCGATGCCGGCGACCGGCACCTCGCCGCCGCGTTTCTCGACCGCTTCGACACCGTGGTTGCTCCGCAGCTTCCCACCCTGCGCCGCCAGATCGTGCACAACGACCTCAATCCCTACAACGTGCTCGTGGCCGGCGAGGACATGGCCTGCGTGACGGGCATCTTCGATTTCGGCGACATGGTGGAAACCGCCCTCGTCAACGACGTGGCCGTGGCCGCCAGCTACCAGCTTGCCGCTGGCGACGACCCGCTGCGGGGCATTGTTGAATTCGTCTCCGGCTACGCCACCGTCTGCCCGCTCGAAGAGCGCGAGGCCGCCCTCCTGCTCGACCTCATCGCGGCGCGGATGCTGACCACCGTCGCCATCACCAGCTGGCGGGCCGCGCGCTATCCGGAAAACAGCGCCTACATCCTGCGCAACAGCCCGTCCGCCTGGCATGGGCTCCATCACTTTGCCGCCGTCGACCGTGCCGCCGCCTCGGCCCGTCTTGCGGCCGCAGCCACGGAGAGCTGACCCCATGGGGACAGAAGCCAAAGCCGTTCCGGCGACCCAGCCCACCATGTCGATGGTAAACGCCTTCGACCCCGCAACGGCCGATACGCTGGCCCCGGCTGAACGCACGCTCATCGAGCGGCGCGCACGCGATCTCGGCCCGGCCTATCGGCTTTTCTATGAAAATCCCGTCCATGTGGTGCGCGGCGAAGGGGTGTGGCTCTACGATCCGCAGGGCAATGCCTATCTCGACGTCTATAACAACGTCGCTTCCGTCGGCCATTGCCATCCGAAGGTGGTGGAGGCACTGACCCGGCAGGCCGCCGTCCTGAACACCCACACGCGCTACCTGCACGAGACCATTCTCGATTACGCCGAACGCCTTCTAGCCCGGGTGCCGGAGGCGCTGGGCCACGTCATGTTCACCTGCACCGGCTCGGAGGCCAACGATCTGGCCCTGCGCATCGCGCGGGCCTATACCGGCCGCAGCGGCGTCATCGTCACCCGCCTCGCCTATCACGGCGTCACGGCGGCGGTGTCCGAGCTTTCGCCCTCGCTCGGCGATTATGTGCCGCGCGGTCCCGCCGTGCGCCTCGTCGATGCGCCGGATCTCTATCGCGGCGGGCCGGATGTCGGCGCGCGATTTGCCGCCGGCGTGCGCGCGGCCATTGCCGACATGCGGACGAGCGGTATCGAGCCGGCGGCACTGCTGGTGGACACCATCTTCTCCTCCGACGGCGTCTTTTCCGATCCGCCGGGCTTTCTGGCGGAAGCGGTGGAAGCAGTGCGAGCGGAAGGCGGGCTTTTCATCGCCGACGAGGTGCAGCCGGGTTTCGGTCGCGTGGGACCGGCGTTCTGGGGCTTCGCCCGCCACGGGCTGGTGCCCGACATGGTGACGGTGGGCAAGCCGATGGGCAACGGCCACCCGGTCGCCGGCCTGTTCCTGCGGCCGCATCTGGTGGAGGAATTTGGCCGGAAGGCTCGCTATTTCAATACTTTCGGCGGCAATCCCGTGTCATGCGCCGTGGGTCTTGCCGTGCTCGACATCATCGAGAGCGAGGGCCTTGCGGAAAGCGCCGGGGATGTCGGCGCCTACATGCGTGCAGGACTGCGCGCGCTCGCCGACCGCTATGAAGCGATAGGCGACGTGCGCGGCGACGGCCTTTTCACCGGTCTGGAACTGGTGGAAACGCGCGATGAAAAGGCCCCGGCCAGCGCACTGACAACCCGCATCGTCAACGGCCTGCGCGCGCGCCGGGTGCTGATCAGCGCCACGGGGCCCGGAGCCAACATTCTCAAGATCCGTCCGCCGCTGGTCTTCACCCGCGCCCACGCCGACATCTTCCTCGCGCAGATGGCCGACGTGCTTGCCGCCGAGGCCTGAAACCGCCGGCGACGGTACGACCCGGATGCGGGGCCTCCCCCCCTCGTCCTGCATCCGGGTCGTAAGTAACCTACCGGCTCCCCTGAACCGGGAGTGCGGTTTCACCTGACCCTGCCCGGGGAAGGCTCGCGTCCTTCCGTCGGTATATCGGCAAGGCACCCCAGACCGGCCAGCGTCTCCCGGACGGCAACCGACAGGGGCGTATGGGGTTCGGCACCCAGCATCCGGACGAGCCGGGCATTTCCCATTTGCACCGGCGTGGTCCACAGAAAGCGCATTTCCGCAAGCTCCCTGAACAGCGGAACAACAGGCGACAGAAGCCGTATCAGAGGCCATGGAAACCGGCGCAGCCGGAGGTCGGGCTTCCCGCTTGCCGTGCGGATCGCGGCGATCATCTGCGTGCCGTCGGCGTCCCAGTGGCCTTCCATGTGGAACACCGCGAAGCTCTCCAGTTCATCTGCCCGTGCGAGAAGCTGCACCATCGTCTCGGCAACGTCAGGCAGGTAGGCCCATTGGTGACCGGTCCCGCGCCGGCCGGGATAGCTGATTTCCGCCAGCGGTTTGCCGGGCTTCACGAGGCCCTGCGAGAACCAGTTGTTGGCCGCGCTCGGACCAAAGAAATCGCCGGCACGAACGATGAGCACGGGGGCGCCGGCGTGGGCGGCCGCGCGCAGCCGCCGCTCCATTTCAACCCGGATTCTGCCCTTGGCGGTACGCGGATGCTGTGGCGCATCCTCGTGCAGTTCGGGAAAGGCATCCGGCCCGAAATTATAGACCGTGCCCGGCAGCACGATGCGGGCACCGGCCGCCGTGGCGGCGGCAATCGTGTTGTCGAGCATCGGCAGCACCAGCTCTCCCCAGTTGCGATAACCGGGCGGGTTGACGGCATGGACGATAGTGCCCGCACCTTCCGCCGCTGCGGCGACATCGGCGGCGATCATTGCATCGCCCCGAATCCACTCGATGCCCGAAGTTGCTGCCGCCGGAAGCCGCGCCGGATCGCGGTTGAGCGCGCGGACCGCCCAGCCGCGCGCGAGAAGGCGACGGGCCACCTCCCCGCCGATGCCACCGGTAGCGCCGAGTATGAGTACCGTCCGAGAAGCCATGATCCGTCTCCGCCGTGGTCAGGTATGGCCGCAGGGTGGGACGGTTGCAGGTTAAACGGAATTGCCGAAATTCGTGCGGTATCTATACTGAAAAGGATGAACAGACCCGAGCCTGACTGGACGCTCTATCGCAGCTTTCTGGCCGTCTTCCGGGAGCGATCCCTGTCGGCCGCAGCGCGTGCGCTCAACCTCACCCAGCCGACGCTTACGCGCCATATCGGCGCTCTGGAAAGTGCGCTCGGGTGCGCGCTTTTCATCCGCTCGCAGAAAGGACTCGCCCCCACCGACGCCGCGATGGAACTCGCACCCTATGCCGAAACCATCGCGGCCAACGCGGCGGCGATCCTGCGCTCAGCCTCAGGTCTGGCCGGCGCCACGGGCGGAACGGTGCGCATCAGTGCCAGCGAGATCGTCGGGGCCGAGATATTGCCGCCGATCCTCGCCGGCCTGCGGCTGCAATATCCCGCGCTGGAATTCGAGCTGGTGCTCTCCAATGCCGTCGACAACCTTTTGCGCCGCGATGCCGACATCGCCGTGCGCATGGTCGAGCCGGCGCAGGAGGCTCTCGTCACCCGCAGGCTTGGCACGGTGAGCATCGGCCTCCATGCTCACAAGGCCTATCTCGACCGCGCCGGCACCCCCGCCACGCTGGCGGATCTGGCCGGCCACAGCCTGATCGGCTTCGACCGCGAGACGCCCGCCATCCGCGCCATGCGCAGCCGCCTGCCCGGTGCCGAGCACCTGCATTTCGCCTTTCGCGCCGACAGCGACATTGCGCAATGGCGCGCGATCGTGTCCGGCTTCGGTCTTGGCCTGTGCCAGGTGGGTCTGGCCGGCCGGCACCCCGATCTGGTGCGGGTGCTGCCGGATATCCTCGAACTCAAGCTCGGGCTGTGGCTTGCCATGCACGAAAACCTGCGAACGACGCCGCGCTGCCGCACCGTGTTCGACGGGCTCGCCACCGGTCTTTCCGACTACCTGCGCGCCTGAACGACGGCGGGCGACATTGCCGTCGGGGGGAGCAGCCCTGCTCTCCCCTCCCTCCTTCATGCCGAGCGGGCAGCAGACGCTTCCCACCAGAAATCGGCTTCGCCGCGTCGGTGCGATTGACGCGCACGAATATATATATCAAACTCTAAAAATAGAGTTGTCACCAAATTACACCGCGAGGAGGCCAGCCGCATGACCGGTCGCCGCACGCATCACGGGCCCGTTCCGATGGGCGCGAACGGCGCATTTCTGGTTGCGGTGGCATTGATCATGGTCGCCAATGTCCTGCTGCCGTTGCAGGACGCCCTGACCAAGGAACTCATCGCGCACATGCCGGTTGCGCAGGTGCTTCTGGTGCGCAGCTTCGTGGTGATGGCCCTCGCGCTGGCTTTCGGGCGGATGCAGGCCGTCCGCCGCATCGTTCGTTCGCCGCTCAAGCGCACCATGGTGATCCGCGCCCTGATCATGTTCGCGGCATGGATGACGCTGTATCTGGCGATGCGCTCCATGCCGCTTGCTCAGGCGGTGACACTTTATTTCGTCTCGCCGATCTTCGTCGCCGTGGCATCCGGCCCGGTGCTGGGCGAATGGCCCAGCCCGCGCCACTGGCTGGCGATCATGACCGGCTTTGTCGGCGTGGTTCTGGCGAGCGGGCTGGTTCGCTTCGAAATATCGTCCGCGGTGGCTCTCGGGCTGACCTCCGCGGCATTGTGGGCGGCAGCACTGCTGATGCTGCGCTCCATGGCCAGCGAGGAGAGCAGCCTCGTTCAGGTCGCCGTGGCGAACGGCGTATTCGTTCTGGCCTCGGCGGTGCAGCTGCCATGGCTCGGCTGGCAAATGTCCTGGCCTGAGATTTCCGGCATCGCGCTGATCGGCCTGATCGGCGGTGCCGGACAGTTCGCGCTCTACGAGGCGGCACGGCGCATTCCCGCCCACGTGCTCGGGGTGCTGGAATATGGCGGGCTGATCAGCGGCTTCGCGCTCGGCTATCTGATGTTCGGCGATATCCCCACGGTGCTCGTCACCCTCGGCGCCGTGCTGGTGCTGCTTTCCGGCGTGTGCGTGGTGGTGCTGGAAAACGCCCGCGCCAAATCCGTGCCTGTGCCTGCCGCGGACCGCGCAGCCATGCCGGCACTGTCTTTCACTTCCTTCCTCCCCCCTTCGCAACAGGAGACGAGAATGTCGAAGAACACCCATGACCTCGTGGTCGAATACATCGCCCGCTATCGCTTCCCCTTCCCGGGCCAGACCACATGGCCGGATGGCTACGTGACGACGACCAACGCGTCCGAGCGCAGGAAGTCGATTCCGACCCCGGCCGGCGAGCACTACCCGGATATCGTCATCACCGACAGGACCGGCCGCGTGCGCGAGCTGGGCGAGGTGGAGATGAACATCGGACCGGAGGCGCTGCCCTATCTCAAGGCTGGCTCGGAACTGACCGACAACGATACCCCCACCCATGTGAAGCACTTCTTCGTCTACGTGCCGGCCGGGCAGGAGGCAGTTGCCCAGAAGCTGCTGGAAGAGAATGGCATTTCCTATGCCGGCGTGCGCGGCTTCACGGTGAATGCCGACGGCACGGTGAAGGTCGTTCCTTCCGTCACGAAGGGTGACCAATACGACCACCAGATCACCGACATCGCCGCCGCCTGAGGCAACGGGCCGGGTCGTTTGCGCGATCCGGCCCTCTTGCTCCGGCAAAGCCGCCGGCAGCGACGACACGCACGAAAGAAAGCCGGATCGCTGGCGCGGTCCGGCCTTGTGCGTCCATCAATTCGCGGCTGCGGTATCAGGGCTCGACGAGGTCCCATGGGTCGGGAAACTTCGGCACCGGCACCTCGATCAGGGTCGGGCCGGGCTCGGCGATGGCCCACGCGAGCGCCTGCCGGAACGCCTCCATGCCCTCGGCACGGCGGGCCTTTGCGCCGAAGCTTTCGGCAAGGCGCACGAAGTCCGGATTGGCAAGGTCGGTTGCGACGACCTTGCCGCCGTGCAAGTCTTCCTGCATGCGGCGCACATTGCCGAACGCGCCATCGACGAAGACGATGCCGATGGCGGCGATGCCGTGCTTCACCGCCGTGGCGAGTTCGTTGCCGGTGAACAGGAAGCCGCCATCGCCGCACAGGGCCACGACCGGCACGTCCGGATTGGCCACCCGGGCACCGAGCGCGGTGGCATAGGCGAAGCCGAGCGTGCCCTGATAGCCCGGGCTCAACATCAGGCGCGGGAAGGCCACGTCGAAGGCCGCGGTGGCGACATAGCCGATCTGGGTATAGTCGGCGACGATGCGCGCCTTCTCGGGCAGCAACGCGCGCAGGATGCGGATGAAGGCCATCTGCGGCGCAAGGCGCGTGGAGATGGCGTCCGCGATTTCCGCCTTCAGCGGCGCGAGCGCACCGGCGCGGGTGCCACGGCCGGGAGCGGCGACCGCCTCGGCCAGAGCGGCGAGAGCGAGCGGGGCATCGGCCTCGATGGCGATTTCCGGCGGCCGTCCCAATGCGAAACGCGAGGGGTCGGTATCGATGCGGATCACCTTGTGGTGGGCCGGTTCGCCCCAGTTGCGGCGTGCCTCGTGGAAACGGGTGCCGACGGCGAGGACAACATCGGCCGTGTTCCACAAACGCTGGCCCTCGGCGAAGCCGACCGCCAGCGGATGCGTGCTCGGCAGCACGCCCCGCCCCTGAAGATAGGCCACCACGGGCGCTTCGATCTTCTCGGCCAGACGCCTCAGCGCAGCTTCGCCGCCATAGGCACCCGAGCCGACAAAGATGAGCGGCGCCCGGGCGCCCGACAGCAGGGCGGCCGCCCGGGCGATTTCGCCGGCAGCCGGCGCTTTCGGGGCAGCCGATGCCGCCGCCCGTGCGGGCGGCAGCTCGGCACTGGCCTTGAGCACATCGGCCGGCAGTTCCACCGCCACCGGCGCGATGCCGGCTTTCAGCTTTGCAAAGGCCGTCTCCATCAGTGCCGGCACCTCTTCTACGGTGCGGGCAATCCCGTTCCAGCGGGTCAGCCCCTTCACGATGGCCGTCTGGTCCGGAAGTTCGTGGAGCTCGCCCCCACCGACCCCGATTGCGGATGAGGCGATCTGGCCGATGATGGCCAGCACCGGCGCCCGCACGGCATAGGCGGTGGAGAGTGCCGCCGCGGTATTGAGGAAGCCCGGTCCCGGCACGCAGACATAGACGCCCGGCTCGCCGGTCGATTGCGCATGACCGAGCGCCATGTAGGCGACGCCCTGCTCATGGCGGGCGTTGACGATGTTCAGCCAGTCCTGCGCACCATGCAGCGCGTTGAACAAATGGTCGAGCTGAATGCCCGGCACGCCATAGAGCGTGGCGACACCATTGGCCCTGAGGGCCGCGACCACCGCCTCGCCACCGGTCTGCATCGCGCGGTCGCTCATGAGCGATAGTCCGGCTGTTCGCGATCCAGCTTGCGGCGGAAAGCCTGCCAGGGCAGCCAGCCCTTGTTGATCTCGCTGGAAAACTGCTTCGCCGTGCGCGCCACCACCTGCGGTGGCGGCATGGAAAGCGGAGCGCCACTCGATTGCGCGGCGATCTGCAGCCGGCAGCACTGTTCGAGATAATACATCCAGTAGAATGCTTCGGCGACGGTGGCGCCGACGGTGAGCAGGCCGTGATTGCGCAGGATCAGGGCATGCCTGTGTCCAAGATCGCGCACGATCCGCTCGCGCTCGCTCAGATTGTCATCGGCAGCGATGCCTTCGTAGTCGTGAATTCCGATCTCGTCGTAAAACTCAATGCTCATCTGATTGAGCGGCAGCAGCCCGCCCTGCTGTGCCGCCACGGCCATGCCGGCAAGCGTGTGGGTGTGCATCACGCAGGCCGCATCCGCGCGCTGGCCGTGCACCGCCGAATGGATGACGAACCCGGCGGGGTTGACCGGCCACGATGTCGCCTGCGCCGGCTCGCCGTCGGCATCGACCAGCACCAGCGAACTCGCGGTGATCTCCTCGAACAGCAGGCCATAGGGGTTGACGAGGAAGCGATGCCCCTCGCCCGGCACCCGCACCGAAAGATGCGTGAACACCGTGTCCGACATGCCAAAGAGCGCGATCAGCCGATAAGCGGCGGCGAGGTCTTCGCGCAGTTCCCGCTCGCTCGGCTGATAGCCGGGCGGGGGCGGAACGGGTGGCGTGGAAGGAACGGGCATGGCGGGCTCCGGCGGGGTCAGCGGATGGAATAAGAAGCAAGCGGATCGTCCCGCTCGGTGCGCACGCCGTTCTCGGGGCGGTCGGGATCGGCGTAGCCGATGGCAATGCCGCAGACGAGGGCAAGGTCGGGCGGCGCATTGAGCGCCTGCTTCACGGTTGCCTCGTACATCGCCCAGTCGGCCTGGGGGCAGCTGTCGATGCCGGCCTCGCGCAGGAGCAGCAGAACGGTCTGCAGATAGATGCCGAGATCGACCCACTGGTAGGGCGTCGACCGCCGCTCGGCGAACAGCATCACCCCGGCGGGAGCGCCGAAGAACTGGAAGTTCTCCTCGATCCATCGCTTCCGGGCCACCGCGTCGTCGCGGTCGATACCGAGCGCGCCATAGAGGATCTCGCCGTTACGGCGACGCCGGGCGAGATAGGCGGGCTTCATGGCATCGGGGTAGAAAGCGGGAACCGGAGGCTCGCCGTCCGGCATTCCGGCCACCCGGTCGCGCATCAGCGCCTTGAGCGCGGCGATCTCCGTGCCGTCGACCACGCGCACCACCCAAGGCTGCAGGTTGCCACCGGAGGGGGCTCGCGCCGCGCGGCGCAGGATATCCTCCACCGTTGCGCGGGCAACCGGGCGATCCAGAAAGGCCCGCACCGAGTTGCGCCGCGCGACGGCTTCCGACACGCTCAGCGACGGGAGCGCCGGCGGCATCACGGCACGCTCCACTCGCGGCCGCGCGGCGTGTCGACATATTCCGGCCAGCGATAGCCGACGGGCGCCTGGAAATCGGCCGGCAGCAGCGGCGCCACCCATTTCGTGCCGCCGACACCGCCGCCGGTCCGCTCGCGGAACTCAGCCTGTATCGCCGCCAGTGCCTCCGGCTTCGTCATGAGGTCCAGCACTGTGGTGGCGATGATCTGCGCCGCCTTGCTCCACATCGGGTCGATGCAGGCCGGAACCCCGCCCATGGCGTTGCGGGTCCATTCCGGATAGCGATGGCCGGGCCCGGCCGGCTGCAGCGTGGGGCGCGCCACATAGAGCCGGACAGTGGGCGCGTGCCACGTATAATCGACATAATCGTCGGCGGCGTAGTTGAGCTGCCATGCCGGCAATTGCGCGCGGAATGCCGCCTCCGCCTCCCATGGCGGGGTGAGCTTCTCCATGCCGGACAGGAACGGCTCGTCCATCGGCTCGACGCCAAGCCCTTCCTGCAGCTTCCGGGCGAAGCCCTTCGCGTCATCCGACCAGGCGGGCGGGCCGAGCCGGACGAAATTGGCGAACGTCAGTTCCGCCATCGCCTTGTTCGGCAGGCCCGCTCGGGTCCTGGTGATCCAGGCCTTCGTCACCGTGCAATTGGTCATGGCCGCGATGTGGTCGGCATTGCGGTCCAGAAC
>DAIPYB010000029.1:0-13179 GCA_036782955.1 Pseudoxanthobacter sp.
GCCGCCTGAAGGCCCGGACTTTTCCCCTGTTGCGAGGGAAATCGGTGGACAGGTAAATCCATATATTGATCTCGACCAACAATCAGATCCTATATGTGGCGTCCACGGTCGTGATCGTTTACCCGGTCACGCTAAGAGGGAAGCTGGAATGCCGCCAATGGCAAAGCCAGCGCTGCCCCCGCAACTGTCGGCGGAGAGCCGGCATCCAGCCTTTGTCACTGAAGCCTGATGGCTTCGGGAAGACGGGATGCCCGGCGTTGACCCGCCAGCCAGGAGACCTGCCGTGAACGTATCAACGTCCTCGGGCGGGGTGTCCCGGTGGTGCGCTTTGGGGCAGTCCGTTCGGGCTGCGGCCGCTGTCGCGGGGGATGTCTCCCCTCTCCCCGCGCGGCTGCCGCCCGCCGTCTCCCCCGCCAGCGAACCGCCCGGCCTTTGCCCCCAAACCATTGGGGCTCGAAGCCGGTGTCTTCTGTTTCCGCATCCGCTGTTTCCTCTTCCCTTTCCACCGCCGCTGAAGCGCCGGCCACTCAGCTGCCCATGGCGTTGACCTCAGCCATGCTGGCCGATGCCGGCACGGGCTGTCAGGTCATCCGCCGCAACGGCACGCTGACGCCGTTCGACGCGGGCAAGATCTCCGTGGCGCTCACCAAGGCCTTTCTGGCGGTCGAGGGTACGAATGCCGCGGCCTCGGCCCGCGTTCACGAGATCGTCGCCGACCTGACCGTCGGCATCGTCGCCGCGCTCACCAGACACGCGGCAGCCGGGCGCACCTTCCACATCGAGGACATTCAGGATCAGGTGGAACTGGCGCTGATGCGCGGCGGGTTCCACAAGGTCGCCCGCGCCTATGTGCTCTATCGCGAGGACCGGGCCCGCGAGCGCGCGGCGGCGGCAGCAAGCAGCGCCGCTCCGGCGGCACCCGAACTGAAGATGCGCGCCGCGGACGGCAGTCTCCGGCCGCTCGATTTCGCCCGCGTCGCGGCAGTCGTGAAAGAAGCCTGTGCCGGCTTTGCCGGCACCGACCCGGAAGCGATCCTGACCGAGACCCGGCGCAATCTCTATGACGGCATCAGCGCCGACGAACTGACCCTTGCCCCCATTCTCGCCGCCCGCACGCTGGTGGAACGTGAACCGGATTACGGTCGCGTCTCCGCCCGCCTGCTGCTGGACCGGCTGCGCGGCGAGGCGCTGACTTTCCTGAACCGGCGGCCGGTGACGGCCACGCAGGCCGAGATGGCGGAAGGCTATGGCGACTATTTCCGCGCCTATGTCGCCGCCGGCATCGAGGCCGGGCTGATCGACCCGGAACTCGGCCGCTTCGATCTGGCCCGCATTGCCGCGGCGCTGAAGCCGGAACGCGATCTGGCGTTCGATTATCTCGGGTTCCAGACGCTCTACGACCGCTATTTCCTGCATGTCTCCGGCACGCGGTTCGAACTGCCGCAGGCGCTTTTCATGCGGGTCGCCATGGGTCTCGCCTCTCGCGAAATAGACCGCGAGACGCGGGCCATCGAATTCTATGACGTGCTGTCGTCGTTCGCGTTCATGGTTTCCACGCCGACGCTGTTCAATGCCGGCACGCCGCGTCCGCAGCTCTCGTCCTGCTTCCTCACCACGGTGCCGGACGATCTCGACGGCATTTTCACGGCGATCCGCGACAATGCCCTGCTCGCCAAATATTCCGGCGGTCTCGGCAACGACTGGACGCCGGTGCGCGGCCTCGGCGCCCACATCCGCGGTACCAACGGCAAGAGCCAGGGCATCGTGCCGTTCCTGAAGGTGGCGAACGACACCGCGATTGCCGTCAATCAGGGCGGCAAGCGCAAGGGCGCGGTGTGCGCCTATCTGGAAAGCTGGCACATCGACATCGAGGAATTCCTCGATCTCAGGAAGAACACCGGCGACGACCGCCGCCGCACCCACGACATGAACACCGCCAACTGGATTCCCGACCTGTTCATGGAGCGGGTGGAGGCCGGCGAGGCATGGACGCTGTTCTCGCCCGACGAAGTGCCGGAGTTGCATGACCTCTACGGCTCCGCCTTCCGCGCCGCCTACGAGGCAGCGGAAGCGCGGGCTGCGCGGGGCGAAATCCACGTCTTCCGCACCGTGGCGGCGGTCGATCTGTGGCGGCGCATGCTGACGATGCTGTTCGAGACCGGCCACCCGTGGATCACCTTCAAGGATCCCTGCAACCTGCGCTCGCCCCAGCGCCATGTCGGCGTGGTGCATTCCTCCAACCTGTGCACGGAGATCACCCTCAACACCAACCGCGAGGAAGTCGCGGTGTGCAATCTGGGTTCGGTCAATCTGGCGGCCCATACCACGCCGCAGGGGCTGGATCTGGCGCGGCTGGAAGCGACCGTCACCACCGCCATGCGCATGCTCGACAACGTCGTGGACATCAACTTCTACACCATCCCCGAGGCCCGCCGTTCCAATCTGCGCCACCGCCCTGTCGGGCTGGGCCTGATGGGCTTTCAGGATGCGCTGCAGATCCTGCGGCTGCCGGCGGCAAGCGAGGCGGCGGTTGAATTCGCCGACCGCTCCATGGAGGCGATCAGCTACTTCGCCCTCTCGGCGTCGTGCGAGCTCTCGGCCGAGCGCGGACGCTATGCCACCTTTGCCGGCTCACTGTGGTCGCAAGGGATCCTGCCGCTCGACTCGCAGGCCTTCGTTGCGGAAGCCCGCAGCGGCGCTTTCACCCCGGACATGACCGCCACCTTCGACTGGCAGAGCCTGCGCGAACGGATCGTGACGCAGGGGCTGCGCAACTCCAACACCATGGCGATCGCGCCCACCGCGACAATTGCCAACATCGTCGGCGTGTCGCAGTCGATAGAGCCCTATTACAGCCAGCTTTACGTCAAGGCCAACATGTCGGGCGACTTCACGGTCGTAAACGAAGCCCTTGTGCATGACCTGAAGCAGCGTGGCTTGTGGGATGAAGTCATGGTGGCTGACCTCAAATATTATGACGGCAAGGTCAGCCCCATCGACCGCGTGCCGGAGGATTTAAAAGCCCTCTATGCCACTGCCTTCGAGATTGCACCCGAATGGCTGATCCGGGCAGCCGCCCGCCGGCAGAAGTGGATCGACCAGAGCCAGTCGCTCAATCTCTATATCGCCGCGCCCTCTGGCCGGAAGCTGGATGAAGCCTATCGCCTTGCGTGGCGTCTTGGCCTGAAGACGACCTATTACCTGCGCGCGCTGAGCGCCACCCATGTCGAGAAGTCCACCCTGCGCGGGACCGACGGCCGGCTGAACGCCGTGCCCGTGGCCACGGCGGCGACTTCTGCCGCAGCCCCCGTTGCCGCCTGCCGGATCGACGATCCGACCTGCGAAGCCTGCCAGTAAAGGGAGTGTCCGCCATGCTGAACTGGAATGACCAGCCCCAGAGCGAGGCACAGAGCGAGCCGGCGGGCCCGCAGACCGGCCTTGGTGAAATCGATCGTCGCGGCGGCCGCGTCGGTGTCGACGACAAGCGCATGATCAACTGCCGCGCCGACGTGAACCAGCTCCTGCCGCTGAAATATCACTGGGCGTGGGAAAAATATCTGTCGGCCTGCAACAACCACTGGATGCCGACGGAAATCTCGATGCAGGCCGATATCGCACTGTGGAAATCGCGCGACGGCCTGACGGAAGACGAGCGGCGGATGGTGAAGCGCAATCTGGGCTTCTTCGCCGCCTCCGAAAGCCTCGTCGCCAACAACATCGTGCTGGCGGTCTATCGTCACCTGACCAACCCGGAATGCCGGCAATATCTGCTGCGGCAGGCTTTCGAGGAAGCCGTCCATACCCACACCTTCCAGTATATCGTGGAAAGCCTCGGCCTCGACGAGGGCGAACTCTTCAACATGTACCGGGAAGTGCCGTCCATCACCGATAAGGCGGCGTGGGCGCTGGCCCACACCCGCCATCTGGACGATCCCACTTTTGCCACCGGCACCACGCAGGCCGACCGCGCATTCCTGCGCGATCTCGTGGCGTTCTATGTCGTGTTCGAGGGTATGTGGTTCTATACCGGCTTCGCACAGATCCTGTCGCTCGGCCGGCGCAACAAGATGGTGGGGATCGCGGAGCAGTATCAGTACATCCTGCGCGACGAGAGCCTTCACCTGAACTTCGGCATCGACGTCATCAACCAGATCCGCCACGAGAACCCGCATCTGTGGACGGCCGATTTCGCCGACGAGGTTCGCGGCATGATCCGCGATGCCGCCGCGCTGGAGGCCGCCTACGGCCGCGACACGATGCCGAATGGCTTTCTGGGCCTCAACGCCGGGCTGACGGAGCGCTACATGCACTTCATTGCCAACCGGCGCTGCGCCCAGCTCGGCCTGGCACCGGTGTTCGCCGAAACCGAAAATCCGTTCCCGTGGATGAGCGAGACGATGGACCTGAAGAAGGAAAAGAACTTCTTCGAAACCCGCGTCATCGAATACCAGACCGGCGGCGCGCTGAGCTGGGACTGACGCCATCTGTCGGCAGGGGGCGCGCCCCCTGCCGATGCTCTCGTGTTATTCCGGCAGCGGAATCTCAGGCAGGATGAGGTTTTCGTGCCGCAGTTCCTGCCAGAACCCGGCGGGAATCCGGGCACTGAAATGCGCCGTGTTCGCCACGACCTCACCGGGATTCGTCGGGCCGTAGATGACGGCGCTGACGGCCTTGTATCCGAGCGGGAACTGCAGCGCGACCGCCGGCAGGGCAACCCCGTGGTCGCGGGCGATGGCCTCGATGCGACGGACCCTTTCGACGATGGCAGGCGGCGCCGCGCCATATTCATAGCGCGCACCCTCGGTAACGCCGGTGGCGAGAATGCCTGAGCTGAAGGCCCCGCCGATGACGAACGTGGCGCCTTCCGCCTCGGCGCGCAGCAACTCATCGGCGTAGATCGCCTGCTCCAGCAGGGTATAGCGCGAGGCAATCAGGAACACGTCCAGCGGATGGCGGTCGAGGAAGCGGCCGATCATGCCACGCTCGTTGATGCCAGCGCCAAAAGCAGCGATCTCGCCAGCCTTTTTCAGCTCCTCCAGCGCGCGGAAGCCACCGGTTTCCAGTTCCTTCAGCTTTGCCAGCAGGTCGGTCTCGTCAGGGAAATAGCCGCTGTCGAGATCGTGGATATAGAGGACATCGACCTTGTTGATGCCAAGTCGCTGCAGGCTGTCTTCGTAGGAGCGCAGGATGCCGTCATAGGTGTAGTCGTGGACGATCTCGAACGACAACCCGCCCCTCCACGGCGCCGTGGAGAAGCCGGCGCGATTGCGCGGGGCGTGCAGGGTGCGCCCGACCTTGGTGGTCAGCACATAATCGCCGCGCGGCCGGCGATAGAGCGCACGGCCGGTGCGGTGCTCGCCCTGCCCGCGTCCGTACCACGGCGCGGTATCGTAGAGGCGGATGCCGGCCTGCCAGCCCGCCTCGAAGGTGGCGGCGGCGATATCCTCGGGAATCTCTCCGAAGAGTTCGCCCAGCGGGCAGGTGCCGATGCCGAGCACGGGCACGAAGAGATCGGTGCGGCCAATGCGGCGGGTCGGGAAGGTTGCCATGGTCGCGGGTATCCTCAGAAGCGATCCGGAATTTCGAAGCGGCCTGTTTCGGCGGAGAGATAGGCGGCCTCCAGCAGGGCATAGGTGTTGAGGCTGTCGGCGCCACTGGTCTCGGCCGGCCGGCCGGCGCGCAGGCTTTCGATGAAGTGCCGCTGGGTGTGGACGACGCTGTCCTGAATCTGGGTCCACGGCTCATAGGTCCATGGCCGGCCATCGGCAGTAATCGCCACCTCGCGGGTACCGCCGGTGCGTGTGTGGATGCGCAGCCGCTCGTCGGGCAGGATCAGAACCGAGCCTTCGGTGCCTTCGATCTCGCCCAGCGTCTCGGGAAACGGATCGGGATCGCGCTTGGCCGCATAGCTGATGTCGATGACCGATGCGGCACCGCCTTCGTGGTCGATCAGCAGGGTCGCGGCATCCTCGCCGGCCAGCCCCGGCCGGATCTGCTGGGTGTGGCAGAACACCCGCCGCCCCTCGCCCAGCAGGAAGCGGGCAAGATCGAGGATGTGGATGCCGACATCGGAAATGATGAAGCGCTTTTCCTTCAGCAGATAGGGCTGGTTGGCGTAAACGTCGATCTCGGTTCGCCAGCTCAGGCGGGCGAAGGTGAGGCGGCCGAGTTCGCCGGCAGCCAGCACGCCTTTCAGGTGGCGGAACAGGTTCTGGAAGCGGAAGTCCTCGTGCACCGCCAGCGGCACGCCGGCGGCAGCAGCCTTCGCAACCATGCGTTTCGCGGCAGCGATTTCCGGAGCGAACGGCTTCTGCACGATGACCGGCACGCCGTGCTCCACGGCAAGGCCGACGAGCGCCTCGTGAGTTTCGGCCGTGGTCGGAATATCGACGAAATCGAGCGCCTCGCTCTCAAGGAGCGCGCGGGCATCGGTGTAGACGCGGGCAATGGAGAAGCGGTCGGCGGCAGCACGCGCCTTTTCCGCATCGAGATCGCACACCGCCACGATCTCCACCCCGTCGATGTCGGCCCAGCCGTGCAGATGATTCTGGGCGAAGAAGCCGCAACCGATGACGGCGCCCTTCAGTGTTCCTGTGGTCATGATACTCACTCTCCGTCGCTGTCGGCGACGACAAGGCCATAAGGCCCGATGCGGATATCCCCACCGGGAGCGGGGGTGCCGGCGGCCAGGAAGGCGGCATCGCCCGCCGCGGCCGGCACGTCGCCGGCCTCGAGGTGGACCAGACGCAGGCCGGGCAGCGCCGGAGCGGCCACGGCCACCGGCTCTGCGGTCAGGTTCGCCAGCAGCAGGCGGCGCCCGCCGTCGGGCCGCACCCAGCCGAGGGCGGCAACGGCTTCCGGCGCGGAGAGCTTCAACAGCGGTCGGCCGGCGGCCGGCGCCAGCAGCGCCGCCAGATGCCACAACGGATAGAGCAGGCCCTCGCCGGCCTCGTCCCACCACGGTCGGGCGAAAGGCTGGGGCGTGGAGACAAGGCCGAACGGCCCGGTAGGTGCGCCGAAGGCAAAGGCATCCACGCCCAGTTCCGCCAGCCGCGCGGCATAGCCCAGGTGCCATGCCGCAGCGAACAGGCCGCGCTGGCGCGGATCGGCGGCTGCAAGACCCACCCGCTCGCCCGCCGGATGGGAGACCGGTCCCGGACCGTAAGGGTTGAGCCGGGCGCCGATGCCGGTCGGCCCGATGCGATAGGGCCTGTTGTCCGCAATGGTGCGCGCCGAACGCACGATGTGGGGCAGCGCCTGCAGCGTTTCCACCACAGAGCGGTCGTCGGCGGCATGGACGGTGGGCGCGGTGGCGTGGGTGATGAAATCGAAGGTGCCACCGGGCGGACGCTTGCGATTCAGTTCGGTGAAGAACGCAGGCGAGCCGCTGCCCGCCGGCACGCCGGGAAAAGCCGCCTTCAGCGCGGCGTGGATGGCCGCCTCGGATGGCACCGGGGGGCGGGCCTCGCCGGGCTGGAAACTGGCTTCGTCGACTTTCGGAAAGGCGGCGATGCTGAGCGGCGCGATGCCCGCCTGCCGCAGCAGACCGGC
This sequence comes from Pseudoxanthobacter sp., assembly GCA_036782955.1. Lineage (GTDB taxonomy): Bacteria > Pseudomonadota > Alphaproteobacteria > Rhizobiales > Segnochrobactraceae > Pseudoxanthobacter. The sequence continues at coordinate 7,552 of DAIPYB010000029.1, forward strand.
GGCGACCGCCACCTCCGGGCCGGGATCGGCCGGATCGCTCAGGATCAGTTCTGCTTCCACCGGCAGGGCCGTGGCAGCGGCGAGACGGCCGGCGGCGGCAATGTCGCCGGGTCCGTCGCCCGCTGCGGGGTCGTAGCGCAGCAACAGCGTCACGCCGGCCAGCGCCCTCAGTGCAGCAGCGTGCGGCAGCGCGGCTCCGGCATCGCGGGCGGCGAGGCCAATCAGGATTCGCGGCACCCGGCCACCTTCTGCCCCGCCAACCGCAACCGCGGCCACCGGCTGCGCATCCGCCGCGATGGCAGGCGCCGGGGCGTCGTCATGGACGCTGACGATAACCGTCTGCGTATCCACCGCGCCCGGCGCCAGATCGTAAGGATATGGCAGGCCAATGGGGCGGCTGTAGGTCTTGAACGAGGCATCCGACCAGTTGCGGTGGTCCTCCATCTCGAACACATCGCCTTCCAGCCGCGTGGTCACGCTCAGCCCGTCGCGCGGATTGTGGGTAATGGCGCGGATATCAAACAGCGGCTGGCCGGGGCTGATGAGCGCGGGAATGCGCACCGTCTCAACCGGCCCGGAAGCGTGCTCCACGACAACGTCGGTGCCGGCAAAGCCATCGAGCGGCTGCAGCACCACGAAACCGGTGCGGTTGGTGCGAAAGCCGGTGGGCGACACGATGTCGGCACGCGCCTCCAGCCGGCCATCGGCCTGCCCCTCGAAGCGCAGCCGCGCCGTCACCCGCTCCGCGCCATTTTCCCATGTCGCATCGTAGGAGATGACGAAGCGGTCGCCGGTCACCGCGATATCCGGCTCGCCGGCTACCGGGTCGGGCGTTCCCCATCCGGGGGTGCGCACCAGGAACAGGATGCCGCGCAGGATCTCGGTATCGTCCCAGCGAATCCAGCGCAGTGCACCGTTGTGGAGCGTGGCTGAAAGCCGGCCGGCGACAAGCCGGCGCAGCGGTGCTTCCGGGGCTGCGGTTCCGGTGAGGAAAACGGCCTGGCTCATCGCTGCTGCCTCTTCACGATCACATCGAAGGCAACCGCGGCGACGATGATGGCGCCGACCACGAGTTGCTGCACGTAGGGGGAAATATTGAGGATGACGAGGCCGTTGAGCAGCACGCCGATCAGCAGCGTTCCGATGACGGTGCCGGAAATGGAGCCGGTGCCGCCATAGAGGCTGGTGCCGCCGATGACCACGGCCGCGATGACGTTCAGCTCATATTGCATGCCCGCGACGGCTTCGGCGGAATTGAGGCGGGCGGCCAGCAGGAAGCCGCCCAGCCCGGCGCACAGCCCGATGAGCACATAGCAGGCAAGCAGCACCCGGCCGACATTGATGCCCACCAGGCGCGCCGCTTCCGGGTTGGAGCCCACCGCATAGACGGCACGGCCGAAGCGAGTGAAACGCAGCGTGAATCCGCCCGCCAGCGCCACCACGGCGAACACCGCGACCGGAACCGGAACCGGCCCCAGCGTGCCCCGGCCCCACCAGCCGAAGGCGGCATCGAAGCCGCTGATGGGGCCGCCGTTGCCGATGATCAGCGCCAGCCCGCGAAACACCGTCATGCCACCCAGCGTGACCACGAAGGCCGGCACCGCCAGCCGCGACACGATGGTTCCCTGCACCAGCCCGGCCAGTCCGCCGGCGGCAATGGCGGCAAGGGCCGCCAGCGGCCAGCCGAAACCGCCGCCGGCCGACAGCACAAAGCGGCCTTCGATGCCGCCCTTGGCCACGACCGCTGCCACCAGCCCGGCCAGTGCCACCAGCGCGCCCACCGAAAGATCGATGCCGCGCGTCAGCACCACGAACGTCATGCCCACGGCAAGGATGCCATAGATGGAGACCTGCCGCAGGATATTGAAAATATTGACGGACGACAGGAAACGCGGCGTCAGGATGCTGAAGAAGGCCATCAGCAGCAACAGGAAGATCAGCGGGGCGAAACGGGCAAGCAGCGGCAGCAGCCGCCGTGCGGAAAGGCCGCCGCCGGCGGTGGGCCGGGAGGGGGAAAGGGTGGTCATGGGCGTGTTCTGTCCGGATGCTCTGTCGCGGGCCGCAAAGCGGAACGGGAAGAAGGCGCCCCCGCCGCCGGGCGGCGGGGGCGCGCGAAACGGGGTGCCCTGCTAAGGGGCCACGGTCATCAGGCGCATCAGGCCCTCCTCGGTGGCGTCGCCCCCGGCGACTTCGCCAGTCAGCCACCCGTGGGCCAGCGTCAGGATGCGGTCGGACAGGGCGAGCACCTCCGGCAGGTCGGAGGAAATGACCAGCACCGCCATGCCCCGCCCGGCCGCATCCCGGATCAGGCGGTGCACGTCGGCTTTGGCGGCGATATCCACGCCGCGCGTCGGCTCGTCGACGATCAACACTTTGGGGTCCAGCGCCATCCAGCGCGCCAGCACCACCTTCTGCTGGTTGCCGCCGGACAGCGTGGCCACGGGGGCAGAAAAGCGCGGAGCCTTCAGGTTGAGCGCACCGGCGAAGTCCGCCAGCCGGCGGCGTTCCGCCGGCCGGTCGATCAGGCCGAAACGGCCCGGCACACCGCCTGCCAGCGCGAAGTTTTCCGCCACCGCCAGCGACAGGAACAACGCCTGCTGCTTGCGGTCTTCCGGCACCAGCGCCACACCGGCGGCGATTGCCTCCTGCGGGGTGCGGGGCGAGAACGGCGCGCCCGAAAGCGCCAGCGTGCCGGCAGCCCGCGGATCGACACCGAACAGCATACGCGCGATCTCGGTGCGCCCTGCCCCGACCAGACCGGCGAGGCCGACGATCTCGCCGGCATGGAGCGTGAAGCCGACATCGCGCACCAGTGCCGCGCGCGGACTTGCCGGATCGCCCGCAAGCCCGGAAACCTGCAGCACCGGCGCCCCGCGGCGGTCCGTGCGCGGTGGCGGCGGCTCCAGATCGCGCCCAACCATGAAACGAACCAGATCGGCCACGGCCACGGTTTCCAGCGCGCCTTCCGCGATGAAGCGGCCGTCGCGCAGCACGGTGTAGGTGTGGCAGAGGTCCTTCACTTCTTCCAGCCGATGGCTGACATAGAGCACCGCCACGCCTTCGGCTGCCACGGCACGCACAATGGCCTTGAGGCGCTCAACCTCCGCCGGGCTCAGCGAGGCGGTCGGCTCGTCCATGATGATGAGGCGGGCGGAAAAGGTCAGTGCGCGGGCGATTTCCACCAGCTGCTGCTCGGCCACGGAGAGCGTGGCGATGCGCCGGCCGGGGGCGATCTCAAGCCCCAGCCGTGCCAGCGCCGCGCCGGCCCGCCGGCGCATGGCAGGCCAGTCCACCAGCCCGAGACGGTTGCGCGGCAGGTGGCCGGCGAACACCGTCTCCGCCACGCTCAGTTCGGGAAACAGCGAGAATTCCTGCCGGATGGTGGCGATGCCTGCCTGCCATGCGCTGAGCGGACCGGAAAAGCGCACCGGCTCGCCATCGATCGAAAGGCTGCCGCCGTCGGGCACAAGCGCGCCCGAGATCAGATTGATGAGCGTCGACTTGCCGGCGCCGTTTTCCCCCAGCAGCGCACGGATTTCGCCCGCCCGCAGCTGCAGCGAGACGCCGTCCAGCACCGTCTGCCCGAAAAAGCCCTTCCGCAGCCCCTCGGCCGAAAGAAAGGCTCCCCCGGATGCGGCTGCATCCGGGGGGCTGACAGCGCCAAAGGAAGAAAGGCGCGCGGCAGAACTCATTGACCGATGGTCCCGATCCGCTCGGCGGTGTCGAGATTGGCCTTGGTGATGGCCACCGGCTCCACCAGAATGTTGTCGTTGGCCGGCTTCTCGCCGGTGCGCAGATAATCGACCAGCGTCTTGACCGCGATGCGGCCCTGCTTGCCGGGGAACTGGTCCACGGTCGCGGCCAGCGAACCGTCCTTCACCGCCTTCAGCGCATCGGACGAGCCATCATAGCCGAAGATGGCGACCTTGCCCTTCAGGCCGCGCGCTTCCACCGCCTGAGCGGCACCAAGGGCGGAATCGTCATTGCCGGCCACGATCACCTGCGGCGGCTCGGACAGGCCGGTCAGGATGTTCTCCGTCACCGAAAGGCCCTGATCGCGGCTGAAGCGGGCAGTCTGCTCGGCCACGAACTTGTAAAGTTCCGGCTTCTTGTCCAGCACGTTGTGGACGCCCTGATTGCGGTCGTTGGCGGTCTTGTCGCCGGGGATGCCGGTGAGGTTGACGATGGTGGCCCCCTTCGGGAACAGCGCCTCCACGGCCTCGCCCTGCCGCTCGGCACCCTTCAGGTTATCGGCCGCGACATTGGCCAGCACCTCCGGCACGCCGTTGACCGGACGGTCGATAGTGACCACCGGCACGCCCGCCTCGATAGCAGCCTGCACCGCCGGCGCCAGCGCATCGGCATCGGCCGGGGCAATGATGATGCCGTCGACGCCCTGCACGACGGCGGCCTCGAGGTCGGCTACCTGCTTGGGCGCGGAAAGCTGCCCATCGGAGCGGATGACCTTGACCTTGCCGAGCTTGGCGGCCTCGTCCTCAAGCTGCTCCTGCAGGAACACGAAGTGGGGGAAGGAATAGCTCAGCGCCGAAACGAACACGGTGACTTCGGCATCCTTGCCCTTCGGCTTGAACTCAGCCGCAACGGCCGGCGACAGGCCGGTGGCGACGAGGCTGGTGGCCGCGAGGGCGGAGAAGGCAGCAGCGGCAAACAGGGAACGAAACTTCACGGACGGCATCCTTGTCTGGATCTGTGGTATCACATTGGACATAGCCTATATATTGAATAGACTAATGCCGAGGATGACCGCCTTATGCACGCCCGGCTCGCATGAAATTTAATCCCCAATTCACAGCATTTATGAGAATTGAATTTTCATCAGATCGGAGGTGGCTGCCCGACCGTCATTTTCCCGTCTCCTGACCGAACCGCGACGGACGTCATAACCACTTGTTTCGAAACCGATTTATGGTTGCATCCAGCGACGCGCACCGCACTTCCGCCGGATGAGCACGCAAGTCCGCACCAGTGAAGACCGGCGCAAGAGCAAATTCATTCCCAAGAGCGCCACATTCGCGGAAAAGATATTGTTTTTCGATGGATTAAAAGGGCTATGATGGCGCCATTGCGCAGCCACGCGCCCTGCGACCCCCGCGCGGCGCAGGTTCGCGGGCCTGCCTGAATGGTCGGGCACAGCGCTTCAGCCACCAGCCGCCACAGCCAGCCACACCCGGCCAGCAGCACCCGGCCAGCAGCACCCAGCAAGGAGCTTTTCGCTTGGCTTACACGACCCTCATCTCAACAGAAGCCCTTGCCGGCCTCGTCGGCCAGAGCGATGTCGTCATCCTCGACGCGCGCTTCACGCTGGAAGACGAAAGCCGGGGCCGGCGTGAATATGACGCCGCCCACATTCCCGGCGCGCTCTATGCCGACCTCGCCACCGATCTCTCCGGCCCCATCATTCCCGGCCGCACCGGCCGCCGGCCGCTACCTGACATCGAGACCTTTGCAGCCACCCTCTCCGCATGGGGCATCGGCCCCGACACGCAGGTCGTGGCCTACGATGCCAGTGGCGGGCTGATGGCCGCGGCGCGCACATGGTGGATGCTGCGCTGGGCCGGCCATGACAAGGCCGCCGTGCTCGACGGCGGCTGGAAAGCGTGGGTGGAA
>DAIPYB010000030.1:0-13000 GCA_036782955.1 Pseudoxanthobacter sp.
GCTGATCGACATCCGCTGGGGCAAAGCGGAGCATCCGCGCCTGACGCTTGTGGGCAAGGGCGTCTGTTTCGATACCGGCGGCCTCGATATCAAGCCGTCCGCCGGCATGTTGCTGATGAAGAAGGACATGGGCGGGGCGGCCAACGTGCTGGGTCTTGCCCACATGATCATGGATGCCGGCCTGCCGGTGAACCTTCGGGTCATCATTCCGGCGGTGGAGAATTCTGTTTCCGCCACCAGCTTCCGGCCCGGCGATGTCTTCCCCAGCCGCAAGGGGCTGTCGGTCGAAATCGGCAATACGGATGCGGAGGGCCGGCTGGTGCTGGCCGATGCGCTGGCGCTGGCCTGCGAGGACAAGCCCGACCTGCTGATCGATCTCGCCACCCTCACCGGCGCTGCGCGGGTGGCGCTGGGGCCGGACCTGCCGCCGTTCTACACCGACGACGATGCACTGGCGGCCGATATCGCGCAGGTTTCCATGGCGGTCGGCGATCCGTTGTGGCGGCTGCCGCTGTGGCGGCCCTATGCGCGCTGGCTCGATTCGCGCCTTGCCGACCTCAACAACAACTCCGCCGCGCCGTTTGCCGGCTCTATCACCGCGGCGCTGTTTCTGGCCCGCTTCGCGGAAGGCGCGGCGCGCTGGGCGCACTTCGATATTTTCGGCTGGGCGCCCGCTGCCCGCCCCGGCCGGCCCGAGGGCGGCGAGGCGCAGGCCATCCGCGCGCTCTACACGCTGATCCGCGAGCGCGTCGCCACCGGCGCGCTCGCCGCGCGCTGATCCTGCGGCGGAAGGAACAGGGTTTGAACAGAGACCGGCTGCCGCTGCCGATCGTGGTGCTGAGCTACAACCGCCCGGATTATCTGGCGCAGGTTCTTGCCTCCCTCCGGCCGCAACTGCGGCCGGGAGACCGGGTGTTTCTGTTTCAGGACGGGGCGTGGAGCCCGTTCAGCGGCACCTTTAAAACCGATGAGCGGCTGATCGCGGCGAGCGTCGCGGCCTTTGCGGAGCGTTTCCCGACCGGCTCGCCCATTGAGACCCACGTGTTCGGCAGTTCCGACAATCTGGGCATCGCCGGCAATTATCGCCGTGCCGAGGCCCATATCTTCGAAACGCTCGGCTGCGATTATGCCCTGTTTCTGGAGGACGACCTGTTCCTCAGTTCGTTCTATCTGGAGGTCATTTCCGATCTGCTGCAACTCGCGCTGGCGGAACCGCGCATCGGCTATGTCTCGGCCTATGGCGACATGTGGGCGGAACTCGCCGCCCAGCGCAGCCATCTGGGGCAGCTCACGCGGATGCACGAGAACTGGGGCGCGGCGCTGACGCGGCAATCGTGGCTGGCACAGAAGCCTCTGCGGGAGGCTTATTGGGCGCTCGTCCGCAACGACGACTATTCCCGGCGCGATCACGCCCGCATTCGTAAGTTCTATCATGATCGCGGCTACAATTACCGCTTCACCAGTCAGGATGCCTCGCGCTGGGTGGCGACATTGGAGGCGGGTATGGTGCGGGTAATGCCGCGCACTTGCCACGCTCGTTATATCGGGGCCAGCGGCGAGCACAGCCGGCAGGATTTTTATGACCGTCATCATTTCGATGAGGCGGTGTTCTATCCCGGCCGTCCGGTGTTGCAGGTGCCTTCCGCGGCCGATATCGATCGGTGGCTGGCTGCCGACCACCGGGATTTCGCGCAGGGCTATGTCCATTCCTATCAGCGTGCGCGACCGGCCGAGGACTAGGCCAGGGTCGTGCGCGCTCTTGTCCGGGCCTTTTTCAGATGACAGCCGAAACGCTTGACGATCTCCGCCGCACTGAGCCGCGCCTCAATCCGGCCCGTCGCGATGCTGGGGCGGGCGCTGTCGGTCCCGGCCGGCTTTATCGCGTGACGGCTCCGGTCTCCCGTCTCACCGCCGCGCCCCGCTTCGATGCGGGGACGGAAACGGAAGCCGTTGCCGGCGATGCCGCGATGGTGTTCGGGGAGCCCGTGGAGGGCTGGGCGTGGGGCCAGCTCCAGCGCGACGGCTATGTGGGCTATCTCTCGTCCGACGATCTCGGCCCCGCGGAGCCGGTTCCCGGCCACCGGGTGGCTGTGGTCAAGACCTTCCTCTATCCGGGGGCGGATATGAAGCTGCCGCCGGCCGGCACCCTGCCCATGGGGGCCGCCGTGCACGTGGTGCGGATGGTGACCACGCGCGGGCTGGAGTTCGCCGTGCTTGCCGATGGCACGGCAGCGGTGGCGCGACATCTGGAGCCCGTGGAAGCGGTTGCCGCCGATTTCGTCACCGTGGCCGAGCGGCTTCTGGGCGTACCCTATCTGTGGGGCGGCACGTCCGGGTTCGGCGTGGATTGCTCGGGGCTGGTCCAGCTTGCCATGCGCTTCGCCGGCCACGTCGTCGCCCGCGATGCCGACCTGCAGGAACGCTCCGTGGGGCGCCGTCTCGGGCCGGACGAGCCATGGCGGCGGGGCGACCTGTTGTTCTGGCCGGGCCATGTCGGCATTCTCTCGGATGGCGAGACACTGCTGCATGCAAGTGGTCACCACATGCTGGTGGTGCGCGAGCCCGTGCAGCCGGCGATTGCCCGCATCGCGGCCGCGGGTTCCGCCCTGCGGCAGGTGCGCCGGCCGGGCGTGTGACGGGCCGTCTACGGCCTATCGGTGTGAACGAGGCGAGTTCTGGACGGGGCGATGGAGCAGATCGAGGCCGTTGCGGCGCAGTATCCGTGGATCACAACCCTTTTCTGGCTGGGTGTGCTCGTGGTGGCGGCTTTCGTCACCAGCTTCATCGTCCGCCTCCTGCTGGTCACGCTGCTCGGCCGTGTCATTGACGGGCTCGGCTTCATCCGGGACAGCGATGTGGCGAAGGCGGGCATCATTCCGCGTCTCGTGCATGCGGTGCCGGCAATCATCATTTCGTCCGGCATCATGTTCGTGCCCGGCGTTCACCCTGCGATCGCGCAGGTGGTGCACAATGTGGCGGATGCGGTGACGATCCTGGTGTTCGCCACCGCCATTGCCGCAGGCTTCCAGCTTGCCGGCACGCTCTGGCAGCACCGGCACGGCGACAGCGGACGCTCGGTCAAGAGCTATGTCCAGATCGCCAATATCGCCGTCTACAGTATCGCCGTCATCCTGATGGCCGCCGTCATCGTCGACCGTTCGCCGCTGATCCTGTTGTCCGGGCTTGGTGCGCTGATGGCGGTGCTGCTGCTGGTGTTTCAGGATACGCTGCTGTCGCTGGTGGCCTCCATCCAGCTTTCATCCACCGATATCGTGCGGGTAGGCGACTGGATCGAGGTGCCCTCGATCGGTGTCGATGGCAACGTCATGGACCTGTCGCTCTATTCCGTGACCGTGCGCAACTGGGACAATACCCGCTCCACCTTTCCTGTGCGCCGGCTCGTTTCCGATCCGCTGAAGAACTGGCGCGGGATGACGGAATCCGGTGGCCGGCGGATCAAGCGCGCGATCTCCATCGACCAGAACACCGTCCGCTTTCTGAGCGCGGAGGAGGTCGGCCACCTTGCCACGCTCTTTCCCGCCGCGGCCGGGAAGCCGCCCGTCGCCACGGACAAGGTCACCAATCTCGGGCTGTTCCGGGCCTATACCGCGGCCTGTCTGGCTGCGCACAGCGGACTGCGCAAGGACATGACGCAGATGGTGCACCACCTTGCCCCGGGGCCGGACGGGTTACCGCTTGAAATCTATTGCTTCACCAGCACCACCGACTGGGCCGCCTATGAAGCCATTCAGGCCAGCCTTTTCGAGCACCTGCTGGCCATGCTGGAGACCTTCGGCCTGAAGCCGTTTCAGTCTTCCTGATCCGGCGGCGACCAGCGTGTCACGATGGCGGCCATGTCCGGCCGGGCGCGGTCGGGCGGGCTTTCCAGCGAGGGGTGGCCGATGTGGAACATGCCAGCCGCCCGCTCGCCGGGCTTTATGCCCAGAAGGGCCGCGGCTTCCGCGTCGCGCACCGGCCATTTCAGCAGCCACTGGCTGGCATATCCCATCGCGCCGGCGGCCATCGTCAGCGCCATGCCGACAGCGCCGGCGGCAAGTTCCTGATGCCAAACCGGAATTTTCGCTGATGGGTCCGGCCGGCTGACCACCACCACCACCACCGGCGCCCGCATCAGGTAGTCATGCCACATGGTCGCCTTGGCTGCATCGAGGTTGGGGTTCTGGCGGGCATAGAGGCCGTCCAGCGCCCGGCCGGCGATGGACCGCGCAGCCCCTTCCAGCACGATGAAGCGCCATGGCACCAGCCGCCCGTGATCGGGCACGCGCGAGGCGAGTGCGAGCAGGCGCTCCACCTCGTCGGGCGCGGGGCCGGGGGCGGCCAGCGTGCGCAGGGCCGGCGAGCGACGCGTGGCGAGGAAGCGGAGCACCGCTTCGTCGGCACGGACTTCCAGAGCAACCGGCGGCGGCGCATCGCTGGGCGGCGGTGCGTGGGCCGGTCGCGGCGCCTGCGGTCCGCCGATGGCGGACGGATTGGCGGAAAGCGTGTCGTTGTGGGGAGGGAGCATGACGTTTTCCACCTCTCGCTGCCCGGTCATCGTGGTGTTCACTTCGAGAATCGTCAAACTGAAGCCCGCAAGGCGGCCGTTTTACCGAGGGTGAAATGCGCCCATTCTGAACCGTCGGCAGTGTTTCGGGCGTGGGGCGGCCTTTGGGTCTGGCCTTGGCCTGCCGTCGGGTTTAGGCATGTGCGCGTCGGGATGCGACCGCGGCGATATCGGAGTGCTGGAAATGGCGAATCGGGACCCGATTCCATCCGAGGAACTGGCCCGTCTTCGGGCGAAATATAGCGGCGACAACGGCGGCGTCATCCACCAGCCGAATTTCGCCCGCGTAGCTTCCCGCGTGATCGATCCCTCCGGCACCCGTTCGGCGCCCTATGCGGGCCTGACCTCGCTGTTGTCGGCAGCGGTGCGCCGCATCGACTGGTCGGCTCCGGATTTCTCCGGCCTCGACGTGGCTCTCATCGGCGTGCCGATGGACCTTGGTGTTTCCAACCGCAACGGTTCGCGTTTCGGCCCGCGGGCGCTGCGCACCATCGAGCGCATCGGGCCTTATAATCCCAATCTCGATTGCCTGCCGACCGTCGATATCGCGGTTGCCGATGTCGGCGACGTGCCGTTCCGCTCCCGTTTCAGTCTTGAAACGGCCCATGAGGACATCACCCGTGCCATCGCCCGCATCGTCGGCGCGGGCGTGGCGCCACTGTCGGTGGGGGGCGATCATTCCATTTCGCTGCCGATCCTGCGTGCCGTTGCCGCCGACGGGCCGGTCTGCCTCGTTCATATCGATGCGCACTGCGACACCGGCGGCGCGTTCGACGGCGAGCGGTTCCACCACGGCGGGCCATTCCGCCATGCCGTGCTGGAGGGGCTGATCGATCCGGCCCACACCATCCAGATCGGCATTCGCGGCGCCTCGGAATATCTCTGGGAGTTCTCCGTCGATTCCGGCATGACCGTGATCCACGCCGAGGAGATCAGCGGGCTCGGTATCCCGGCCGTCGTCGAGAAGGTGCGGGCGCTGGTCGGCAACCGGCCCGTCTATCTCTCCTACGATATCGACAGCCTCGATCCCTCCTTCGCGCCGGGCACCGGCACGCCGGAAGTGGGCGGCCTCACCACGCGCGAGGCGCTGGAACTGGTGCGGGGCTTCAAGGGGCTCAATCTTGTGGGCGGGGATCTGGTGGAAGTGGCGCCGCAATACGACGCCACCACCAATACGGCGCATGCGGGTGCGCAGCTCCTGTTTGAAATCCTGAGCCTGATGGTGTTCAGCCCTTCGATTGGCAAGCGCGCGGGGTAATTGCATGCGGATCGTGCTGTGTGGGCCCGGCTACAAGAATAAATTTGCCGGGTTTTACTATTCTTACGACAAGAAATTCCTCAACGGCCTGATCCGCGAAGGGCATAACGTTATTCATTTCCGCGACCGGGATGAATCTCGCATTGCTCATACTGCCCTGCCTTTCATCGGTAATACGCGCTCTAACCATTCTTTTCTGGAAGTGTGCGAGCATTTCCGGCCGCAGATGGTGGCGCTGTTTCACGCCGATGTCGTTTCCAACAGCACCCTCGACGCCATCCGCGCGTTGTCGCCGGGGGTGCGTATCGTCAATGTCGATTGCGATGCGCTCATCGACGGCCACGTCATGAAGCGCATGACGGAGCGCGGGCCGAAGGTGGACCTGTCGTTCGTCACCACCGCCGGCGAGCCGCTGGCCCGGTTGCGAGCGGCGGGCGTGAAGGCCCATTACATTCCCAATCCGACCGATCCTTCGATGGAGGATATCGACGCCTTCGCGATTGAGGAGAAGAGCGCCGATCTCGTCTATGTCTCCAGCTACGGGCCGCGGGCGGCGCAGTGGGCGTTCGTGGAGGAGGTGACCCGGCGGGCGGCGGGCCTGCGGGTGGCCGGCTATGGCGCGGGCAAGCAGCGGCTTCTCGGCCGGGCCTATTTCGAGGCGCTGGCGCGCGCCAAGGCGGCACTGTGCTGGTCCAAATATAACGATGTGCCGCTTTATTCCTCCGACCGTATCGCCCAGCTTTTCGGGTCGGGCTTGTGCGTCTGCCTGCCGCGCTCGGCCGGTTTCCAGCGATTTATCGGCGAGGACGACGCAGTCTTCTTTTCCTCGGCCGCCGATCTGGCCCAGCGTCTGTCGCGTATCGTCGCCGATGGATCGTGGCGCACCATCGGTCGCGCCGGCCGCGATCGCTATCGTGCGCTGTTCAGCGAACGCCGGCTGTCGCGCTTCCTTGTCGATGCCACCTTCGGCGCGCCGTTGCGCGACTATGAGTGGGCCGACATCTGATCCCCGGCCCGCCCGCGGCACCGTGACATCCGGGCGCTGGACGGCACGGCGTCGTTAACCGATATACTCCCGCTATCTGCGCATACCGCCGGCCAAACAGAGTCGTTGCGGACAGAACCGGATATCGGGAGGAACTGAATGGAGTTGCTGATTGTTTTGGCAGCGCTTGCATTTCTCATGCTCGCTGCCTATCGCGGCTACAGCGTCATCATCATGTCGCCGGTGGCGGCTCTGGCCGCGGTGCTGCTGATCTCGCCGTCCAGCGTGGCGCCGATGTTCAGCGGCACCTTCATGGTGGCGATGGTCGGCTTCGTGAAAAACTACTTCCCGGTGTTCCTGCTGGGGGCGATTTTCGGCAAGCTGATCGAGCTGTCCGGGTTTTCCAAATCCATCGTCGCGGCGGTCATCCGCTGGATTGGCGCTGAGCAGGCGATCCTCGTCATCGTCGTGGTTTGCGCTCTGCTCACCTATGGCGGCGTGTCGCTGTTCGTGGCGGTGTTTGCCGTCTATCCGTTCGCGGCGGAGCTTTTCCGCCAGAACGACATTCCCAAGCGCCTGATCCCCGGTGTGATCGCGCTTGGCGCCTTTTCCTTCACCATGGATGCGCTGCCCGGAACGCCGCAAATCCAGAACATCATTCCCACCACCTTCTTCGGCACCACCAGCTGGGCCGCACCGGCACTGGGCGTGGTTTCCTCGATCTTCATTCTCGCGGTCGGCATCACCTATCTCAACTGGCGTCGCAGCCGCTGCATGGCGGCAGGCGAGGGCTATGCCAGCGGACCGCTGCTGAACGAGCCCGATCCGGTCGACAAGGACCACCTGCCCAATCCGGTTCTCGCCATCACGCCGCTGTTTCTGATCGGCATCGCCAACTTCCTTCTCACGCGGATGATTCCGGTCTGGTACGGCGAAAGCAGCACCGTTCTCATGCCGGGCATGAAGGAGCCGCTGGTCACCAAGATTTCCAGCATGGTCGGCATCTGGGCCGTGCAGGGCGCACTGCTGATCGGCATCGTCTTCATCCTGATCACGGCATGGGGAACGGTTTCCGCCCGCATCGCCGAAGGCAGCAAGCAGGCGGTGGCCGGTGCCATGCTGGCCGGTCTCAACACCGCCTCCGAATATGGCTTCGGCGCGGTCATCGCCACTCTGCCGGGCTTCCTCATCGTCAAGGAGGCGCTGGCCAGTATTCCCAATCCGCTGGTCAACGCAGCGGTCAGCGTTTCCACCCTTGCCGGCATCACCGGTTCGGCTTCGGGCGGCATGAGCATCGCGCTGGCGGCGCTGGGCGATCAGTTCATGCAATCGGCGCAGGCGGCCGGCATTCCCATGGAAGTGCTGCACCGTATCGTTGCCATGGCATCCGGCGGCATGGATACGCTGCCGCAGAACGGCGCCGTCATCACCGTTCTGGCCGTGACAGGGCTGACCCATCGCCAGTCCTATCCCGATATCTTTGCCATCACCCTGATCAAGACGATGGCGGTGTTCTTCGCCATCGCGGTCTATTACACCACTGGTCTCGTCTGAGCGGCCGGCGGAACAACGCTGACGAAGAAGGCCGGGCCGGCATCCGCTGCCCGGCCTTTTTCATCCGCCGGCCTTGCCCGGCGCGCGTCGTCGGTGTTTCCTCGGCGGCAACCCAACTGCCGGAGCCTTTCCGATGAGCGACGAAGCCGCCGTCCATCCCCTGAGCCTTGTTTCCCCCATCACGACCGGGGATGCCGACCCGACCGGGTTCGACAACCTGTTCACCGATGCCTCCGGTGAACTCAGCGTCGGGTTCTGGGTCTCTCAGGCGGTCGTGCTCGCGGTGAACTATACCGAGGACGAGGTCTGCGTGATCCTTGAGGGCCGGGTCCGGTTGACGGCGGCCGATGGCGCCACGACGGACTATGGCCCCGGCGACAGTTTCCTGATCCCCGCCGGTTTCCGCGGCACCTGGGAATCGCTGGAGCCGGTGCGCAAGATTTACGTGATCCGCGAGAAAGCGGCGGCCTGAGCCGATCTGGTCCACCCCATGGCAGCCCGCGAACCCATCGTTGTTACTGACACGATCGTCCTCGATCCCGGCGAGATCGAGGAGGTGTTCGTGCGCGCTTCCGGTCCCGGCGGGCAGAACGTGAACAAGGTTTCCACGGCGGTACAACTGCGTTTCGATGCCCGGCGCTCGCGTTCGCTGCCGGATGCGGTGTCGATCCGGCTGCAGAAGCTGGCCGGCAGCCGCCTGACCGGGGAGGGCGTCATCGTCATCAGTGCCGACCGGCACCGCACGCAGGAGCGCAACCGGGCCGATGCGCTGGAGCGCCTCGTGGCCATGATCCGCGAGGCCAGCGTGGCGCCGGTGAAGCGCCGCGCCACCCGGCCCACCCACGCCTCCCGCGAGCGCCGGCTTGAGGCCAAGAGCCGGCGCAGTTCAGTAAAGAACATGCGGCGCGGTCCGGCCGATTATTGAGCGGCCGGCAGGGTAGCGGCCTCCCGGGTTGCTGCTGCTTCCGAACAAATCCAGTCACGGAACCGTCGCACGGCGGCCCGCTCCGCTTCCGGTTCGGGTGAGATCAGGTAATAGACGTGGCCGTTGGCCACCGTTTCCGGCACCACTACCTTCAGTCGGCCGGCGGCGAGATCGGCTTCCGCCATGGCGAGGTCTGTCACGGCGATGCCGCGTCCGGCTTCAGCGGCCCGAAGGGCGAAATCGAGAGTGTCGAAGACTTCTCCGTGTTCGCAGTCGAACGGGCCGCCGGACCAGTTGCGTGACCACAGGCGCCAGTCCTGATGGTTGGAGCAGTGCAGCAGCGGGAAGCGCTCGAAGTCGTGGCCAGTCTTCGGAGTGCGGCCATCGATGAAGCCCGGGGCGCAGACCGGAGCGAGGCGTTCTTCGAACAGCACGGTGCGGTTCGCCTCCGGCCATGCCCCTGGCCGCAGCCGGACGCCGAGATCGAAGCCGCCGTCGCCCGGTTCGATATTGCTCCAGAGCATTGAAACTTCAGTCAGAATATCGGGATTGGCGGTTTCGAAGCGGTTCAGCCGCGGCCACAGCCAGCGCACGCCGAAGGTGGGCGGCACGCGCACTTTCAGCTGCCACGGATCGCGCTTCAGCCGCTGGATGCCCTCGCTCACGCGCCCGAATGCTTCCCGCAGCGTGGCGGCAAGCTGCTCGCCTTCAGCCGTCAGCACCACGCCGCGATGGACCCGGCGGAACAGCGGCAGGCCGAGCTCCTCCTCCAGTGCCCGGATCTGCCGGCTCACCGCGCTCTGGGTGACATGCAGTTCCTCTGCCGCGCGGGTGATGCCGCCGAGGCGGGCGGCCGCCTCGAAGGTGTGGAGGGCGTTGAGGGAGGGCAGGCGCTGGCTCATTTCACATGACTTTTTTGCATGGTCAGGCGGAAAAGTAGTCGTTTGTGCGCCGATCACAAGGGGATCATATTCCGATCATCAACCGAACATGTTCAGCACCGTCAACGGGAGGTCACGATGAGCATTCGGAATGAAAGCCTTCAGATTGTACATGCCGGGGCACCCTTTGCCGGAACCGGCTTCGTTGCCCGCGTGGCAACGGGCTGGCGGCAGCGCCGGGAGGCCGCGCGCCTGCGGGCCGACCTGCGGCGCCTGATGGCGACGGACGAGCATCTGGTGCGCGATCTCGGCTTCAGCGACGAGGCGCTGCGGCGCGTGCTCGGCGAAGACCGGCGCTGAGAAAGCGACCCTGAGAGACAGGCAGCTCCGGCCCATGGCCGGGAGCCTGGAGCGGGACGGTGCGGTTTTCCTCCCCCCGGGGACCGTGCCGGCAACGGAGGCCCTTTTCCCCCCTGAGAGCCTTTTCCGTTATCATCGCTCCGGAAAGAAAGCGCTCCGGCCCGTTCGCGGGCAGGGGCGCTTTTTTTATGCCATCGGTCAGCGGCGCGTGCGGCGGCGGCCTTCCACCAGCCACGTGGCGGCGATGAGGCCGGCCAGCACCGCCAGCCCGGCGAGGCCGGACAGCAGCGGAATGCGGGTCAGGCCTTCCAGCACCGATGCATCGGTGGTCCGAAGCGCGATCCAGTCGCTGCCGCCGTAGCGCGCCGCGTTGCGCAGGAAGGCGAGGCGGGGCATCTCGATGCCGCCATCGGCCTTCTCGATCCGCCGCACGGTGCCGCCGGTGGCGGTGGCAAGGGGGGACAGAACTTCCTCCGTCGAGCGCACGTCGGCGAGTTCGCGCGGGTTCGGCGGGCCGACATGGGCCAGTGCCTTGCGCTCTCCGTCGGTGGCGACATAGAGCCCGACGCCGTCGGCCGGCACCTCGGCGCGCCACAGGCCGGGCGCTGCCTCCGCAAGCGTTACCTGCCGGGCCTTGCCGGACGGGTCGGTCAGCGTGACCGGTGCCGCCTTGTCGCCCAGCGTCTGGCGCTCGATGACCAGCCGGTCGCCGCGGGCGGCAAGGCGCAGGGCTTCCTCTTCCAGTTCCGGTTCCTTCATCAGCCAGTGGGCGAGGCGGCGCAGCAGCGCCACATGGGGGCCGCCGCCGTCATAGCCGCGCGCCCAGAGCCACGACTGGTCGGACAGCAGCGCCGCCGCGCGGCCCTTGCCCTCGCGCCCCAGCACCAGCAGCGGCCGGTTGCCGGCCCCCTCCATGATCACTTCGCCGTCGTTGGGCACCGCATCGACCATGCGGAACCACTGGCTCCATGCCGGCGGCGTTTCGTTGCCGCCGGGCAGGTCGCGCGTGACCGGATGGCGCCGTCCGGTGTCGGTGACGGCCGGGCGGAACGGCTCCTCGATCACCTGCCCGGTCGGCACCGCCGGCAGCACGGCGCCGAGCGGGGTGTCGAACAGGCTGCCGCTGCCGAAACCGTCCGGCTCCGGCAGCGGGCCTTCCGAGACCAGCACCGCGCCGCCGCGGCGCACGAACTCGGCGATGTTGTCGAAATAGACCAGCGGCAGGATGCCCCGCTGGTGGTAGCGGTCGAAAATGATGAGATCGAAATCGTTGATCTTGGTGGAGAACAGCTCGCGCGTCGGGAAGGCGATGAGCGACAGTTCGTTGATCGGCGTGCCGTCCTGCTTCTCCGGCGGGCGCAGGATGGTGAAGTGCACGAGGTCGACCGAGGCGTCCGATTTCAGCAGGTTGCGCCACGTGCGCTCGCCGGCGTGGGGTTCGCCGGAAACCAGCAGCACGCGCAGGTTCTCGCGCACGCCGTCGACGATGGCGACCTGCGTGTTGTTGGCGGCGGTCAGTTCGCCCTCGAGCGGCTCCACCGCGAATTCGAAGATGTTCTGCCCGCCGTGGGCGATCTCGATGGCGACATCGCTGGTCTCGCCGACGGGCAGGATCTCGCTGGCCACCTCCTCGCCGTCGCGGCGCACGGTGAGACGCGCGGTGGCAGGGCCTTTCGTGCCGCTGTCCTCGATGCGCACCCGCGCCGTCTGGGTGGTGCCGACGAGGCCGAAGCGCGGCACGCGCTCCAGCACGAGGCGGCGGTCCTTCTCGTCCGCCCGGCCGGTGACGAGGGCATGGACCGGCGCCGTGAAACCCAGCGCCGCCGGCGCCGGCACGTCGTGCACCTGACCGTCGGTGATGAGCACGGCACCGCCGACGCGGTCGGGCGGCACATCCGACAGGCCGTTGGCAAGGGCGCCGAACAGGCGGGTGCCGTCGCTGCCGGAGGCGGTCGGGCCGACCACGATTTCGCGCACCTCGATATCGTCGCGCCCGGCGAGCGCCTGCTTCAGCGCCTGCCGGGCGGCCTGCGTGGCCTTGGCCCGCCCGCCGATCTGCTGGCTCTGGCTCTCGTCCACCACCACCGCCACCACGCTGGAGAGCGGCCGGCGCTTTTCTTCCACCAGCGACGGATTGGCGAGCGCCAGCGTCAGCGCGAGGCCGGCGGCAAGGCGCAGCGCCGCACCGCGGCTGCGGCGGGCAAGCGCGAGGAGCGCGACGGCAAGAGCCGCCACGCCGAGGATGGCGAGCAGCCACGGCGGCACCAGCGGGGCGAAGGCGAGCGAGAGATTCATCGCGGGGCCGGGGCTCCCGGTTTGCGGGCAGGGACGCGCAGGCGCGGCGCCATGCGCGGCTTGGGAGCCATGCGCGGCTTGGGCGCCATGGAGGGCTCGGCGGCTGTCCGGGGGAACTGCGTCGCCGTCATTGTCCGAACCGCTCCAGCAGCGCCGGCACATGCACCTGATCGGCCTT
>DAIPYB010000031.1:0-12985 GCA_036782955.1 Pseudoxanthobacter sp.
CCGCAGGCTGCGCCGGCAGCGGAACCGCGCGGCGATGCGGCGGCCGCCACCGTGCTGACGCGCCTTGCGGCACTGCTGGCGGCGGGCGATGCCGAGGCGGCGGAAGAACTGAATGCGGGCCGCGCGGCCGTTGCCGACGCACTGAAGGGTGACGAGCGGGTGCTGGAAAAGGCCGTCGCCACCTTCGACTACGCACTGGCCGAGAAAATCGTGCGCAAGGCGCTCGATACGCTCGGCCGGCCAGCGCCACGGGGGGAATAAGTCCGATGCACAGCGCGACCGCCGGCCCCATGGCCGTCTCAGACATGACCGGCCCCGGCGGCCGCGCCACCATCCTGCTCGTGGATGACACGCCCGACAACCTGACGCTGCTTTCCGGCCTCCTGCGGGAGAGCTACCGCATCAAGGTGGCCAACAGCGGCGCGCGGGCCCTCCAGATCGTTCAGGCGGGAACGCCGCCCGACCTGATCCTGCTCGATGTCATGATGCCCGACATGGACGGCTACGAGGTCTGCAGGCGGCTGAAGGCCGATCCGGCAACCCGCGATGTGCCGGTGATCTTCATCACCGCCCGTTCGTTGCCGGTCGACGAGGAGCGCGGCTTTGCCGCCGGGGCGGCGGACTACATCGCCAAGCCGATCTCGCCGCCGATCCTGATGGCGCGGGTAGCCAACCATCTCGCGCTGCGGCAGGCGCTCGCTTTCCTTGCCGATCAGAACCGGCTGCTGGCCCATCTGGTGGAGCGGCGGACCCAGGAGCTGGAGCGGGTGCAGGATGCCACCATCCTCGCCATGGCCTCCCTGGCCGAAACCCGCGACAACGAGACGGGCAACCATATCCGCCGCACCCAGCACTATGTGCGCGCACTGGCGGAGCATCTGAGCACGCACCCGGATTTCAGCCCGGAACTGACGCCGGAGGTCATCGAGCTCCTGTTCAAGTCCGCGCCGCTGCACGATATCGGCAAGGTCGGCGTGCGCGACGATGTGCTGCTGAAAGCCGGGCCGCTGACGCCGGAAGAGTTCGATCACATGAAGACCCATACGGTGATCGGCCGCGATGTGATTCAGGCGGTCGAGGCGCAGGTCGGCCCCGGCAACGCCTTTCTGAGCATCGCGCGCGAGGTTGCCTACTGCCATCAGGAGAAGTGGGACGGCTCGGGCTATCCGCAGGGCCTCAGCGGGCTTGCCATTCCCCTCAGCGCGCGACTGATGGCCGTGGCCGACGTCTATGACGCGCTGATCTCGAAGCGCATCTACAAGAGCGCCATGTCCCACGAGGATGCAGTAACCGTTATCCTGAAAGGGAGGGGCACCCATTTCGATCCGACGATCGTGGATGCCTTCGCCGTTGTCTCCGACACGTTTCAGGCAATCGCCCGGCGCTTCAACGACTGATGCGGCAACCGTTCCGCCGGCCGCCGCCCTCCGATATGGTCGGCGGAGGGAACTTCGGGGGGATTCGTCCCGCCGCAACAGGGGGAACTATCGTGGACGGCAAGCAGACCGGTGCCGCGCGGGCGCCGACGCTGGCGGATATCGAGGCCGCTGCCGCGCGCTTTGCAGGGCGCATTGCCCGCACGCCGTTTCTTCACTCCAGCACATTGTCGGCGACGCTCGGCGCGGGCGTGTGGCTGAAGTTTGAAAACCTGCAGTTCACCGCATCCTTCAAGGAGCGCGGCGCGCTCAACCGGCTGCTGACGCTTTCGCCGGAGGAACGCGAACGCGGCGTCATCGCCGCTTCGGCCGGCAATCACGCGCAGGGCGTGGCCTATCACGCCGCGCGCAATGGCATCGCGGCAACAATCGTGATGCCGGAAACCACGCCCAATGTGAAGGTTGCCCGGGTGCGCGAGCACGGTGCGCAGGTGGTGCTGCACGGGGCCGATTTCGCCGCCGCAGCAGCCGAGATGCAGCGCCGGGCGGCGGAAGACGGGCTGACAGTCGTGCATCCCTTCGACGATCCCGCCGTCATCGCCGGTCAGGGCACGGTGGCGCTGGAAATGCTGGCCGACCTGCCCGACCTCGATACGCTGGCCGTTCCCATCGGCGGCGGCGGCCTCATCGCCGGCGTGGCCATTGCCGCGCGTGCCCTGAAACCGGATATCCGCATCGTCGGCGTGCAGTCGGCTGTTTTCCCGGGCATGGCACGGGCGCTGGGCCGCTTCTCCGGGACCAGATCCGCCGGATCGTCGGTTGCGGAGGGCATCGCTGTCAGCGATCCGGGTCAGCTGACACGCCGGATCGTGGCTGGTCTGGTGGACGAGATCGTGGTGGCGGATGAAGACGCCATCGAGGAGGCGGTCGCCCTGCTTCTGGGCGTGGAGAAAACGCTGACCGAGGGGGCGGGGGCAGCCGGTATCGCCGGCCTCATCAGCCGGCCGGAACTGTTCGCCGGACGCAAGGTCGGCGTGGTGCTTTCCGGCGGCAATATCGACACCCGTGTGCTGGTGGCGGTGCTGCAGCGTCACCTCACCCGCATCGGCCGCATGGTGCGCATTCGCGCCGAACTGCCGGATAATCCCGGCTCGCTTGCCCGCCTCACGGCAATCGTGGCGGCCAGAGGCGGCAATATCTACGAACTGCGCCACGAACGCTTTTCCGCGGCCAGCCGGGCGAAGGAAAGCGGCGTGGCCATCGATGTGGAACTGCGCGATGCCGCCGACCTGCCGCTGCTGCTGGCCGACCTGAGTGCGGAGAACTTCATCGTGCGCTCGGAACCTTTCTGAGAGCCGGGACACAAGGCCCGGAATGCCGGGGAAGGAATTGACGATGAACGATCCCGCAACCGCCCCTCCTGCACGCTCCGCGCCCGTGGCCATTGTCACCGGCGCCGGCAGCGGCATCGGCCGGGCGGTGGCGATCGGCCTCGCCGGAGCCGGCTATCGCGTGGTGCTGGCCGGCCGCCGCCCGCGGCCGCTGGAGACGGCGGCGGCGGAAGCCGGCAGCGGCGCACTGGCGATAACCGCCGATGTAACGGATCCGGCCTCCGTCGCCGCGCTGTTCGCGCAGGTCGCGGCAGTCTGCGGGCGACTCGACCTGCTTTTCAACAATGCAGGCGTGATGACGCCGCCGGTTGGACTTGAGGATCTGCCGTTCGAACTGTGGAAGGCCGCCATCGACACCAACCTGACGGGCGCCTTCCTGTGCACGCAGGCCGCCTTCCGCCTGATGAAGGCGCAGACGCCCATGGGCGGCCGCATCATCAACAACGGTTCGGTTTCCAGCGCGGCACCGCGTCCCAATTCGGCGCCCTACACCGCGACCAAGCACGGCATTCTCGGCCTGACGCGCTCCACAGCTCTCGACGGGCGAAAATACAACATCGCCTGCGGTCAGATCGACATCGGCAATGTCGAGACCGACATGACAGCCGCAATGAAGCGCGGTGTGTTGCAAGCAGACCTTTCGGTGCGCGCCGAGCCGACCTTCGCGCTTGCCCATGTCGTTGATGCGGTTCTCTACATGGCCGGTCTGCCGCCGGAGGCCAACGTGCTGCAGATGACGGTGATGGCGACCGCCATGCCGTTTGTCGGGCGCGGCTGACGCCAGAACCGCTCCCCGCGCGGGCGCATCGCCCGCGCGATATCACCGGAAATTGAAATTCGGATTCAAGCCCGGCCCGCCAATGCTGTGCATCCGCGGAGAGGGCAGTCTTGTGCCGTGAATCCGATGCTCATATTACTTAAAATAACAAATGCACGTGCCTCCCCCTCCCCGCGAATAGCGGAATGTGAGTCCAGGCCGGTTTCGCTCCCGCCGACCTGCAACATCGGGAAACACATCCAAGTGCGCTCTGCGACGATCGAGGCGGCATTTGATCCCCCGGGGTGGCTGCGAGGCCGGTCCCTTGCCTGCCGCGCCGCGGTTATCGCCGCCGGAGCGGCGATGCTCTCCGTCCTGTCGCTTGCCGAAGTGCCGATGATTCCGGTGCCCGTCACTCTTCAGACGCTGGGGGTTACGCTGGCCGGTGCACTGGCCGGGCGCCGGGGCGGCACGCTGATGGTGCTGTTGTGGCTGGCTGCCGGCGCCGCCGGATTACCGGTGCTGTCCGGCGGCGTTGGCGGCGCCGGCTATTTCGCCGGCCCGACGGCGGGCTATCTCTTTGCCTTTCCCTTCGCTGCCCTACTGACGGGCTGGCTGGCCGAGCGCGGCTGGACCGGCGAGGCCAGCACATTGGCACTGCTTGCGATGATGGCCGGCAACATCCTTTGCCTCACCGCCGGATGGGCATGGCTTGCATTCCGGCTGGGCGCTGAAGTCGCCTATATCTACGGCGTGGCGCCCTTCCTGATCGGCGCGGGACTGAAATCGGCTACGGGCGCAGCTCTCCTGCGCGCTTTCGCCGGGATTGCCCCGCGCCTGCGCATCCGCGCCTGAGAGTCTCAGCCCTCGCCCAGGATGGCATCGAGCGTGTCGGCGAACCGGTCCGCCTCCTCCCGCTTGAGGCACAGCGGCGGGCGCACCTTCAGCACGTTTCCGTCAGGCCCGGCAGCACCGATCAGGATACCGCGCTGCTTCAGCATGTTGATGAGGCGGCTGGCGCCGGCCCCGTCAGGCCTGTCGCCGTCAACGATCTCGACGCCGATATAAAGCCCGGCCCCGCGCACCGCGCCAATGGCTGGTCGCCGCCCGGCAAGCGCGGCAAGGCGCTGCCGCAGATGATTGCCGACAAGAGTGGCATTCTCCATCAGTCCGTCGTCCCGCAGGGCATCGAGAACGGCAAGACCGGCGGCGGCGGCGACGGGATTGCCGCCGAAGGTGTTGAAATAGCCGAATGCGGCGCAGAAGCCGGCCAGCAGTTCCGGCCGCGTCACTACGCCGGCCATCGGAAAGCCGTTGCCCATGGGTTTGCCCATGGTCACGACATCCGGCACGACGCCGTGGCGCTGAAAGCCCCACATCTGCCCACCGGTGCGGGCGAAGCCCGGCTGCACCTCGTCGGCAATATAGAGCCCGCCGGCCGCATGCACCGCCTCCACGGCCGGCCGCAGAAAGCCCGGCGGATCGGCGAAAACACCGTCGCTGGAGAAGATGGAATCGACCAGAAGTCCCGCAAACGGAATGCCGGCGCGCGCAAAGGCATCGATCTCCGCCTGAACCGCTGCTGCGAACCCGGCGCCGGGATCGTCGCCGAACACCCGCGGGTCCGGCGCCGGCACGATGCGCACATGGGCCGGCGGGTGGCCGTGGCGGTAGGAAGAGGGCGAAACCTCGGTCACGGCCTGCGTGTTGCCATGATAGGCGGTGGCGGTAACGATGAAACCCTGCCCGCCGGTGGCAAGGGCAACAATGCGCAGGGCCAGGTCGTTGGCCTCGCTGCCGGTGCAGGTCATCGCCAGATTGGAAAGCGCGGCTGGAAACGTCGCCAGCAGACGCTCTGCATAATCGTGCACGTTGTCATAGAGATAGCGGGTGTGGGTATTGAACAGCGTCATCTGGCGCGACACGGCCTCAACAACCTTCGGATGACAATGGCCGACCGAGGGAACGTTATTGTAGAGGTCCAGATAGGCTTTGCCGTCGGCAGTGAAGATGGTGGCGCCGCGGGCACCCACGATGTGCAGCGGGCTTTCATAAAAGAGCACCGATGCTGCACCGAAACTTCTCTGTCGGCGAGCGACAAGGGCCGCGACATCGTCGGGCAGCGCGGTCGCGGGCATGCCGTCGAAAGCATTGAGCGACAGGATCTGCCGGCTGGCTTTCGGCGCTTCGGCAAGGGGAGTGGCGTTGACGGGCATGGCGGTTCCTCAGGCGTTGGCCGAAAGATAGGCATCGGCGAGCGCCAGCGTGCCTTCGGTATAGGGAATGCCCATCGCCAGGGCGGTCGGCGTTTCAGCGTGGGAGGCGATCCATGCCGTCAGCAGAATGCGCCGCAGCATGACGAAGGTGGAAAGCCGGGCTTCTTCGGCCGCACTTACCGGGGCTATCGTGCGGTAGCCTTCCAGCCACGCCGCCCGCAGCGCTGGAATGTACGGCGCGGTTTCGATGAACGAGATGGCGGCGGCGAAGTCATAGAGATACCAGCCAAAGCCGCAATCGTCGAAATCGATCAGGGTCAGGCCTTCGCCGTCCTGAAGCAGGTTTGCGAGCCGCAGGTCGGCGTGGATCAGGCCAAACGCCTGCGGATCGTCGCCGATGGCAGCAAGCCTTTCGCCCAGAACGCCGACAGTGCGCTCCAGCAGGGCGCGACCGGCCGCCGTCAGTCCCAGCCCGGCCCGCCAGTCGCCCCACAGGGGCGCAGGCCCCACGGTGGTGTCGAAGTTCCAAACCTTGCGCACGAAGCCGGCCGGACGGCGCCAGCGACGGGCGTGGTCGTGAAGCCGGGCGTGGATGGTGCCCAGCTCATGAAACCAGCCAGAGAGATTTTCGTCCTCCGGGGGCTCGTGCCCCGGGATGAACTCGAACGCCACGACATGGCGGATATCGCCGGCATCGTCGATATCGGCGATCAGGCTGCCGTCGCGCTGTGCGATCGGCGTCGGTGTGCGCACCGCGCCGTCGCTGTGCAGCGCGCTCACCCAAGCCAGTTCGGAGCCGATCTCCTCGCGGCTATGGTAGTGTGGACGGTGGACGCGAAACACCATGTCGCCGCGGCCCGTGCCCGTGGCTCGGAAAGTTGCATTCTCGGAAATCGTCAGCAGCTTCAGTTCCGCTTCCGGCGCAACATTCCAGCGCGGCAGCGCGGCGCGCACGCCCTCTTCCAGCCGCCTCAGGAAATCTTCGTGGTAGAGCACGGGGCTTCGTCCTTGCTGTCTGGCTGCATCAGGTCGCGGCTGCCTGTACCCGTTTCAGGAACGGCAGCAACGCGGCATCGAATTCTTTCGGTTCCTCGTAGAACGGCATATGACTGGAATGCTCGAACAGCACCATTTCAGCCTTCGGCAGGCGGGAATACATGCGCTGTGCGCAGGCCGGGGTCTGCTCGTCATACTGGCCGACCATAATCAGCGCGGGCACTTTGATGCGCGGCAGGTCGGCAAGCCGGCTCCAGTTCTTCAGGTTGCCGATATAGAGAAACTCGTTGGGGCCCTGCATGGCCTCATAGGGCGCCATGTTCCAGCCGCTGAGCGAACGTTCCAGCGGCCGGGGCGCCTGTCGCAGCCGGCAGACGTGACGGTAGGACAGCAGCGTGATGGCGGCCTCATATTCCGGGTGGTGAAAGTCGGCTGCCGCCTCATAGGCTGCCATCATTGCCACCGTCTGCTCGCCGAGCGGCGCGCGCAGGCGATAAAGCTCCTGCATCAGGTGCGGCAGGTCGGCAGCGGTATCCTCAAGCACGAGCGCCCGCACCGCCTGCGGATGGGTGAGCGCATATTCGATGGCAAGCCAGCCACCCCATGAATGCCCGACCAGAATGACGCGCCCGAGCCCGAGCGCGGCGCGCACCGTCTCCACCTCGCGCACATAGCGTGCAAGCGACCAGAAGGCCGGATCAGACGGCCGGTCCGAGGCCCCGCAGCCGAGCTGGTCGAAAGCCACGACCCGGAACCCGTGGTCGGCCAGAAAGGAGTGCGCTTCCCGCAGATAATCACACGGCAGGCCCGGTCCGCCGTTCAGGCAGAGGACGACATCTTCGCCGGTGCCGAAGCTGTAGGTCACCACCCGGTGGCCATCCACTTCCACGGTCATCGTCTGGTCAGGCGCGCGCTCGTTCCACATGGCAATCTCCGCAGCGTCAGGATTGACGCTTGTGGGCGAGAATGATCTCGACTCGTGCCCGCTCTATGGCACGCGCGATGGCGCCGGCGGGCGCGCGGTCGGTGACGAGGCGGCCGACATCGTGCCAGCGCCCCCAGATCGCCAGCGCGTGCTGGTCGAACTTACCGTGGTCGGCGACGATGATTGTCTCCACCGCGCGCTGCATCATGGCCTTGTAGACGGAAGCGGCCCCCGCCTCGGCATCGGATATGCCTTCCGAAGTCAGCCCCGTCGCGCCCAGCACGGTCCAGTTGGCGTTGTAGGCCTGCAGGAACTCGATGGTTTCCGCACCCACGATCATGCCTTCCTGCCCGTTGTAGCGGCCGGGGCAGAGCAGCACCGTCATGGTCGGATTGGCGGCCAGAACGGTCGCCACCGAGAACGAATGAGTGAGCACCGTAAGATCCCGGCAATGGGAGGCCATCAGCCGGGCGACATGGGTCGTGGTGGCGCCCGCCCCGATCATCACCACCTCCTTGGGCTTGAAAAAGCCGATGGTGGCGGCCGCGATGGCCTCCCGCTCCGCCACCATCATGCGGTGGCGCTCAGTAACCGCCGGCTCGGTGGACATCGGCCGCACCGCGCCGCCATAGGTGCGGTCGATCAGGCCCCGTTCCCCCAGATCCAGAAGGTCGCGGCGGATGGTTTCGGTGGAAACGTTCAGTTCCGCCGCCAGCTCCGAGACGCGCAGCGTGGACGTCGCCATCAGCTCGCTGACGATGCGCTCCTGCCGCTGTTTTTTGGTCTGCCTCACTGCCGCCTGCATGCCGGCTCCCCCTGCACGATCGTGTCGCCATTGTCCTGTGCCAGCTTTAGCGCAGGTTGCAGCGGCGGAAACCCGCAGAGCACAATCAAATCCACGCTCATGCCGCCCGCATCCGCCGCAGGAGCATCGCAACGATGCCGGCAAGGATGAGGGCGCCGGCCGCACCCAGCGTGGACATGGTGCCGAGAGCGGGAACCATGGGGGTGTAGCCGGCCACCATCTTGGCGTAGAGCCATTTCGGGATGGTGGAGTCCGCACCCGCCGTATAGAGCGACAGCGGAAAGTTGCCCCACGACAGCAGGAAGGCGAACAGTGCCCCGGACCATATGCCTGGCCAGAGGATTGGCAGCGTGACTTCACGTAAAACCTGAAGACGGCTGCAGCCGAGATCGAAGGCAGCCTCCTCCAGCGTGGGGTCGAAGCCGTAGACCTGAATGGCGATGACCAGCGTCACCACCGGCACGATCCAGACGAGATGGGCAAAGGCCGCCGTCAGCCACGAGGTCTGGATGCCGAGGGCGCTGAACCACAGCAGCAGCGCCAGACCCAGCACCGGCTGGGGAAAGAAGATCGGCAGCAGAACGATCTTCTGGAACGCCCGCCGGCCCTTCCAGTCATAGCGGGCAAAGGCGAGCGCCCCGCACAGCGCAATCGCGACCGACACCACGGTGACGAGGCCGGCGACCGCGAACGAATTGCGCACGATCATGCCGATCTCGATGGAATCGAACGTCTTGCTCCACCATTCGCCCGAGAAGGCGCGTACCGGGAAGCCGAAATAGCGCCCTTTCGAGAGGCTGGCGATGGCACCGCAGACAATCGGCAGATAGATCGCCACCAGCACGAAGGCGGTCCACAGCGCGATGAAGAACCGCGTCCGGCGTTTGACCTGATTCATCATCGCCTCCCGAGCAGGCTGTCGAGGTCGAGGCGGGTGAGAAGGCCCAGCGTGAGCACGCCGATGAACAGCGTCACCACCACCGCCAGAGCCGAGCCAAGCGGCCAGTTCTGCGCATAGGTGAAGGCGATCTCGATATCGTGCGAAATGACGATGACCGACTGGCCGCCGAGGATCTTGGCTTCCGCCACCGCGCCGATGCCGAGCACGAAGGTCAGCAGCATGCCGATGAGAATACCGGGCATGGCGAGCGGCAACTCCACCTCGCGCCATACCTGCAGGCGGCTGGCGCCGAGATCGGTTGCCGCGTCGATGCAGTCGCGCGGAACCAGTGCCAGACCGAGCGTGACCGGAAACAGCATGAACGGCAGGTAGGTATAGAGCATGCCGGCCAGAATGATGCCGGGGCTGTAGAGCACCTCCGGGCCGCCGGAGAGACCGAGCCAGCGCAGGGTGCCGTCGAGAACGCCATTCTTGATGAAGAACAGAACCCAGCCATAAAGGCGAACATTCTCAGACACGAACAGCGGAAAGACGAACAGGATCGACACCACCGACGCGAAGCGGCCGAAAACGTGGTTGAGGCCGTAGGCGATCGGATAGGCCACCACCGCCAGAATGGCGCATGCCATGAAGGCGAAGCCGAGCGACCAGAGAAAGGACAGCCACACCGTGTTTCCGGGGGCGAAGATCTCGGCGTAGTTCGCCATCGTGAAGCTGCGAAAGACGTCGAAGCTGCGGGGCGTTGCGAACGAATAGGCGAAGATGGCGATCAGCGGTGCCAGAAAGCCGAGCGCCAGGAGCACGAACACGGGCAGCGCGCAGCGCGCGCCGAGCGACAGCGCGAAGCCGTGCAACGTGGCACGACCGGGGATCGTGGCGGCGGCGGTTGTGGGATCGGTCAGGGCATCGGCCATTGCATCAGCTCCGGACCGTGATGGCATCGGCGGCATTCCAGCCGAGGCGTACCCGGCCGCCCGGTCCGGCCTTCAGCGCCGCCGAGCGGGAAAGCTCCACCAGCATCACCTTCTCGCCGACACGCACCTGATACTGGACCCGCGACCCCAGCGAATATTCATTGTAGACGATGCCTTCCAGGGCATTGTCCGCTGCCTCGTCGTCGGCCAGAAAGCGCATGAATTCCGGCCGCACCACCACGAAACCGCTGCCCATGTCGGCGGCTCCCTTCGGCGGATTGACCCGGAAACGGCCCGGCACATCCCGCCCGGCCCAGTCGTCGCCTTGCCGCTCCACCTCGATGACGTTGACCTCGCCCACGAATTCCGAGACGAAGCGATCCACGGGCGCGGCGTAGATTTCCTCCGGCGTGCCGACCTGCACCAGACGTCCGGCCCGCATCACGCCGATGCGGTCGGACATCACCATCGCCTCCTCGAGCGAATGGGTGATGTAGATGAAGGTCTTGCCGGTTTCGCGGTGAAGGTCCTTCAGTTCCTTTTCCAGCACCTTCTTCAGCTTGTAGTCGATAGCGGAAAGCGGCTCGTCGAAGAACAGCACCTGCGGATCGGAGGCCAGCGCACGGGCGATCGCCACGCGTTGCTTCTCGCCGCCGGAGCACTTCATGACGTTCTTGCCGTAATAGCCTGCCGGCAGCCGCACCACCTCCATCAGTTCCAGCGCGCGCCGACGACGAGCGGCCTTGTCAGCCCCGCGGATCTTCAGCGGAAAGGCGATGTTCTCGCCCACGGTCATGTGGGGAAACAGTGCCAGCGACTGGAAGACAAGGCTGGTTGGACGCCGGTTGGCCGGCAGCGTGTTGATGTTGGCACCGTGCAGCGTGATGTCGCCTTCGCTCGGCTGCTCCATGCCGGCCAGCATTCGCAGCAGCGTCGTCTTTCCCGAACCGGACGGACCGACGATGGTCAGGAACTCGCCCTCGCGCACATCGAGGTCGATGCGCTCGACAGCGACGAAATCGCCGAATGTCTTGCGCACGCCGACGAGTTGCAGGATCGGTTTGCCGGCTTTTTCAGGGCTCGCCATCATGTCTCACACTTTATTTCCGATGCCTCCGGCCGCGGCCGGGCGGACCTGACCGGGCCTGCCGCCGCCCCCTTCATGCCCTCGCGGCAGGGAGGCGGCGACGGAAGCCGGTGACGAAGCGCGCTTTCAGCCGCGCGCCCGCTTGGCGGCAGTCATGATGTCGAGCGCCTTGTCGTAATCCGGCACGATGTCGTACTCGACGCTGCGCTCCATCTCCTCGCCAAGGCTGTCCCACTGGATCGCTTCCAGTTCGTCCTTGGTGAAAAGCTCGAAGCACTTCGGATTGCCCATCTGGGCCACCGGATTGAACGTGCCTTCGGCAAACGCCACCCGATGGGCGACTTCCGGCTCCTGCACATATTTCAGGAACGTCTGCGCCAGCGGCGACAATTGCGGATTATTGACGGTCGAGGTGATTTCGATCCACGCGATGCCGCCCTTGCCGCCCGGCAGCGGTCCTTTGAGGGGCGTGATGCCGCGCAGGTTGAGATAGCCATCGGCGCGGGCCGGAGAGACGGAATAGGTGCCGCCCGTCATGTGCAGGTCGATCTCGCCGGAGACCAGCCCCTGGTTCATGGTCGCGATATCGCCGATCATCTTGGCGTTCTTGAAGACGCGCTTGGCGGTCTCGCCGAACTTGTCCATCTCTTCAGCGGTATGAACCCGGAACGGGTCGATACCGGCGATGATGAAGATGTTGAAGACATTCCAGTCGTCGGATTCAAGAATGCCGTATTTGCCGGCGAGTGCCGGATCGTTGAACAGATCCCAGCCGGTCTTTTCCGCGGTATCGCGGCTGATCTTGTCGGTGTTGACCACGAAGCAGTAGGGGCCGAAGCGCTGGCACATGCCGAGCAACTCGGTTCCGCTTTCGTCCATCGCCCATTTATAGGGCGGCTTGAACATCGGCAGCATCTGGCTGAAGTAAGGCTCGAATTCCGCCTTCGGCAACGGCCGGATGAGCTTCTCCGGATACATCACCTTGCGCGCCCAGGGATTGTTCACGTTGATGAGATCCCAGATGTTCGTCTCGCCGGCGCGCAGGCGGTTGATCATCGTCGGATCGTTGGTCAGGCTCTCCGCCTTGACGGTGGCACCGAATTCCTTGCGGAACGGGTCCAGAACCTGTGCTGAATTATAGCCCTCCCAGCACAGGATGTTCAGTTCCTTATCGCGGGCGGCAAAAGCCGCGCCGGCCCCAAGAAACGATGAGGCACCAAGCGCAAGCCCGCCTGCCGCCATGCCCTTCAGCACCGAACGCCGGTTCAGATCCATTCTCAGTTCCTCTGGCCACCTGTCTCTCGCCAACCGACCGGCAAAAAAGTGCCTTCCGCCCGGAACAGGATCTCCGGGCGCCGGGCGTTGCCGACAAGTTGTGGGACTCTTGTTGGAATTTGTGGAAACCTACGCTCTTATCGGTGGGCTTTACAACACATTTCTCGCAGCGCAATGTGGATTTTGCCAACTGAAAGGGCAGCCGGCAGTGCTGCCCAAAAAAGATCCAGAGATATCGAGGAGCATGCAATGTTCAAGGCGCTGGCGGGCCGCACCGTGATCGTCACCGGCGGAAGCAAGGGAATCGTCCGGGGAATCGCCCGGCGGTTCGGGGCCGCGGGC
>DAIPYB010000032.1:0-12827 GCA_036782955.1 Pseudoxanthobacter sp.
TCGCCAAGGGGGCCGGCATGATCGCGCCGAACATGGCGACCATGCTGTCGTTCATCGCCACCGATGCGCCCATTGCCGCGCCGGTATTGCAGGCGCTGCTCTCGAAGGCGGCGGATGCCTCGTTCAATGCCGTGACCATCGACGGCGACACCTCCACTTCCGATACGCTGTTGCTGTTCGCCACCGGGCAGGCGCCGCTGGCCCCGGTGATCGATACCCGCGACCGGCGTCTGGCCGCGTTCCGCAGGGCGCTGAATTCGCTCGCCCTCGAACTCGCCCATCAGGTGGCGAAGGACGGGGAGGGGTTGACGAAGTTCGTCGCGGTGACCGTGGAAGGGGCGACATCGGCGAAGTCGGCGAAGAAGATTGCGTTCTCCATTGCCAATTCCCCGCTGGTGAAAACCGCCTGCGCCGGTGAGGACGCCAACTGGGGCCGTATCGTGATGGCGGTGGGCAAGGCCGGCGAGCCGGCCGAGCGCGACCGGCTGGCGATCTGGTTCGGCGATATCCGCGTGGCGGTCGATGGCGCACGCGATCCCGATTATTCCGAGGCGGCGGCCTCCGCCGTCATGAAGCGGCCGGAGATCGCCATCCGGGTCGATCTGGGGCTGGGTCGTGGCAAGGCGACGGTGTGGACCTGCGACCTGACGAAGGAATATGTCGCCATCAATGGCGACTATCGCAGCTGAGCCGCGTGGCGGGTTGCGGAGCCGGGCGGACAAGAGGGAGGTGACATCATGGCCGAGACGACCGATGAGCGCCTCATTCGCCGGCTCGAAGACGCCACGATCAATTCCTGGCCGGGGGCTTTCCTCGTCAAGGACGGGGCCTGGCTCTTGCGCCTCACCCCCGGTCACCCCTCTCGCAGGGCCAATTCGCTGAGCGTGCTCGACCCGGCCGACGGTGAAAATGCCGGCCAGCGCCTGGCCGCCATGATGGCGGCGAGCCGCCGGCTGGGCATGGCTCCGATTGCCCGCTGGACGCCGCTGATGCCGGCGGAACTCGACCGCGCGCTCAATGCCGCCGGCTTCCGGGCGTTCGAGGAAACGCGTGTGCTGACGGTGCCGCTGGCGCTGCTGCCCGCGGGGGATGTCGGCGAGATCAGCCTTCTCGAGGCAGAGCCGGCTGGCCGGGGCGCCTTTGCCGATATGCTCGTCAGCCTCGGCGGCGAGGAGCCGCAGCTACGTGATCTGCTGACGGCCATCCTCGGCCGGATTGCGTTGCCGGCGGTGCTGGCGGTCGCGCGCCATGAGGGCCAGCCCGTCGCCGCTGCGCTGACGGTCATCGACGGTCCGCTCGCCGGGATCTTCGAAGTCATCACGCTGGACACTGCCCGGCGCGCCGGGCACGCCACCCGTGCCATCCGTGCTGCCTTTGCCTCCGCCCGCGCGCGCGGTGCCACGACCGGCTGGCTGCAGGTGAAAACCGCCAACACTGCGGCCGCGGGGGCCTATGCCCGGCTCGGCTTCACGGAAGCCTATCGCTACCACTACCGCCGGCTGCCGGACTGAGTTCGGGCCGGTGCGTTCAGACCGGTTCCGGGGCGGTATCGATGGCGACTATTTCCGCCGGCTTGCCGGCCACCATGATCTCGTCGCCCGCTTCGCGTCCGATCAGGGCGCGGGCAAGCGGGGCGGACCACGCAATGCGCCCGGCTGCCGGTTCTGCCTCGTCTGCGCCGACTAGGCGCAGGCGACGGACGGTGCCGTCCTCATGCTCCAGCGTGACGAGAGCGCCGAAGATGACGGTGCGCGAGCCTTCCGCCGGCGCATCGACCGGCTCTGCGCTCTGCCGGCGTCGGGTCCAGTAGCGCAGGTCGCGTGCTGCGCGGGCGGACAGAGCCCGGTCGCCGGTCGCGCCGGCCTGCGCCAGAGCCTCGCGCGCGGTGGCGATTTCCGCTTCGATCAGCGCCAGCCCGCGCCGCGTTACCAGATTACGCTCCGGGGGAATCGGACGCTCCGGCAGATCGTCGGTACCGTCGGATTCCTTGACGAACGCGCGGCTCACGCTCCGGGCTCCCGCGCGGGTCGTGGCGGCGTGCCTGCGGTATCCGCGACCGGTCCGCCATAGTCCGGCGGCACCGGCGGCGGATTGCGCCCGGCCAGAGCCTCGCCGATCAGGCGGTTGGAGGCGGTTTCGATATCGTGTTCGAGGCGGGCGAGGAATGTGCTGCGGTCCAGCCCGTGGGGAATGGCGGGCAGGAATTCCACCACGATGGTTCCCGGCCGGCGCAGCCACGAACGACGCGGCCAGAACAGGCCCGAATTGAGCGCCACCGGCACGCACGGCCCCGCGCCACGGTCATAGACGAAGGCGATGCCGACCTTGTAGGCAGGCGGTGCGCCGGGAGCGCGGCGGGTGCCTTCGGGAAAAAGGATCACCTGCTCGTCCCGTGCGATGGCTGCGCGGGCATCGTCGCACATCGCGATCATCGCCTTGCGGCCGCCGGCGCGGTCCACCGGGATCATCTTCATGCGCCGGGCGCACCAGCCGAAAACGGGAATGTCGAGCAGCTCTTTCTTCAGCACGTAGGTCGGCCGGCGCAGTACCGGGATGAGGGCGAAGGTCTCCCACATCGACTGATGCTTGGCCGCGATTAGCACGCCGCCTTCGGGGATGTTGTCGAGGCCGC
Source organism: Pseudoxanthobacter sp. (assembly GCA_036782955.1). Taxonomy (GTDB): domain Bacteria; phylum Pseudomonadota; class Alphaproteobacteria; order Rhizobiales; family Segnochrobactraceae; genus Pseudoxanthobacter. Next base: position 2,633 of record DAIPYB010000032.1, read on the forward strand.
GATATTCCACCTTGGTGCCGACGATCCAGCGCTGCAACCAGAGGCTGACGCGGGCCCACAGCACCACGATGGGCCATGGCGTGCGGCCGGGCAGCAGGAAGAACGGCCAGCTCACGAACAGCGAGGCCATCATCAGGAGATAGAAGACGACAACGAACAGGGCGGAGCGGATCAGCAGCATTGGGGTCCGGGCAAAGCGGCAGGGGCGGGCGGCAAAAAACGATTCCGGCGGCTTTTATACCGGATCGCTGCGTGTTGCGGGCGGCAAAGTTGCCTGCCTCAGCCCCGGCCGGTCAGCGGGGCAGCCGGCGGCACCGCGGGCGAGACCAGCCCGAGGCGTTCGCCGGCAAGGCGCACCCGCACCGCCAGATATTTCACATATTCGCGCAGCAGGATTTTCACCGTGCGCGGCCGGTCGTACCAATGGCGCAGGTTCACGCCCTCGTCGGCGACAGGCCAAGGGATCAGCTCCCGTCCCGGCAGTGCCTGCTGGAATTCGGCCAGTGTACGGGGAATGTGATAGGCGCTGGTGACCACGAACAGCGAATGAAATCCGCGCGCCTCCGCCCATGCCCGCGCTTCGTCGGCGTTGCCGATGGTGTTGGCGGCCTTGTAGCCGATATCGATGCAGCAATCGGCCAGACCGGCGGCCACGCTGGGCGCGCGGGCAAGCAGGGCATGCTCGCTCACCCTTGGCCCGACGCCGGAAATCAGCATCCGCTCGGCGCGCCCGTCGCGCAGCAGGTCGAGCCCGCCGGGAATGCGCGCCTTTCCGCCGGTCAGCACGACGATGGCATCGGCCTTGCCGGCCTCCGGCTTGGAGACGGAGGAGACGGTTTCCACGAACCGCAGGAAATCGACGCTGAGGCCGGCGACCAGCGCCACCAGAGCGACGGCGACCAGCAGGCTGGCGCCGCGGACGAGCCGCCTCAGTACCGTGGGCCGCCGTGCCGGCAAACGCAATCGTTCCGCGCTGCGCCGCACGAGACGCAGCCGGCCGGGACGAACCTGCGCGGGCGTTGTCGCAACGCCGTTTTGCTGACCGGGCACCGACATGCCCGCAATTCTACCCGAGGAAAGCGGCCGATACGAGGCATCTTCAGGCTGCGACGCCTCAGGAAAGGCGTTTCAGATAGGAATGCACCGCGAACCGCGATGTCCATGCCGCCAGCAGGGCGGCAAGCGCGGTAATGGCCAGCGTGGCGGCATAACCCGGCCAGCCGATGGCAAAGGACCCGAACAGCGCGTGGGCCTGATCGGTGCCGGGCGAGGCGGTTTCCCGGTTCGCCAGCGACAGCGCGAGGAAGGTGGCAATTGCCAGAACGCCGCCGGCAAGGCCGCCCTTGAGGCCCAGCATCCAGAAATGATGCTGGAACTCGCGGGCGATGAACCGGTTCTCGGCCCCCACGAAATGCAGCACCGACACGACCTCGCGGTTTGCCGCCATGGCGGCGCGGGTGGCGAACACCACGCACAGCACCATCGCCGTTATCATTAACACCAGAATGGCGAAGCCGCCCGCGACTGCACTGGCGGCCATTGCCGCCATGTGGGCGCTCCACGCGGAGTGGTCGTCCAGACTGGCGCCCTTCACCTCGCGGCCGAGCGCGGCGGCAAGGCCGGCAAGGTCGGCCGTTGCCGGGTCGCGGACATCGACCGCGATCAGCCGCGGCACGGGCAGGCTGTCGAGGTCGAGGCCGGTGCCGAGCCATGGCTGCAGCAGGGCGCGGGTTTCGTCGGCGGAAAGCACCCGCGCGGTTCCAACCCCCGGCGTTGCCTCGGCCAGCGAAACCGCCTTGTCCAGCGCGGTCCCCATGTCCACGCCGTCCACCGGGCGGATCTGGATGGTGACCTCGCGGTTGAGGTCGCGGCTCCAGTCGCGGGCAGCCGTTTCCACCACGCCCACGCCGGCCACCGTCAGGCAGGCGAGGTAGCTCATGATGGCGACCACCAGAATGAGCGCGCGCCCCGGCACGGTGGCCGCCGGCACGATGGGGGTGAGGCCGGCATCGGCCCGCCGGCTGAAACGTCGCCAGCGGCGCGGCATGGCGGCGGCATCGATGGCGGGAACGCCCGGCAGTCGCCGGTTGTCGCCGCGCACATTGTCCGCCGGCCCGCCGGGGGCGCCTGTCCTCGCCGTCATTCCGAAATCTCCAGCCGTCCGTCCGCCAGTATGAGGCGGCGTGCATCGACCTGATCCATCAGGCCGATGTCGTGGGTGGCGATCACCACCGCGGTGCCCAGACGATTCAGCTCGATGAAAAGCCGCAGGAGGCGCCGGGCGAGCGGCGGATCGACATTGCCCGTCGGCTCGTCAGCCAGCAGCACTTCCGGTTGAGTGATGAGGGCGCGGGCGATGGCGACGCGCTGTTTTTCGCCGCCGGAGAGAACCGGCGGATAGGCGTGCATGCGCTCGCCCAGTCCGACCCAGCCGAGAAGCTCGGCCACGTCGTGGCGATAGCTCGCCTCCTCCCGACCCAGCACGCGCAGCGGCAGGGCCACATTCTCATAGGTCGTGAGGTGATCGAGCAGCCGGAAATCCTGAAAAACCACGCCGATGCGCCGTCGCAATGCCGGCAGTTCAGCCTTGGGCGCGGTCGAGACATCGCGGCCGAACAGGCGGACCAGCCCGCGCGTCGGCTTCAGCGACATGAACAGCATGCGGATGAGTGTCGTCTTGCCGGCGCCGGAAGGGCCGGTGAGAAACTGGAAGGAGCGGGCAGGGATGTGAAAACTGAGGTCGCGCAGCACCTCCGGTCCCATGCCGTAGCGCAGTCCGACATTCTCGAAACGGATCACCCTCGATCTTCTCCCCCGTCGGACCACCAGCAGGCAGCGGAGCGCGGGGCCCGCCACATGCGCACAATTGCCGCTCCTTTCTTGAGCCTGCGTTAACGATAGCGCCGGCTGCCGGCGATGCGGGCGGCATCGATTCGCCGGACGTTAACGCCTTGCAGGCTCAGATGGCACCGTGAAGGCGCGGATTCTGCGTGCCTTCGACACCGGTGACCGGCATTCCTCTTGCCCTTCGGCGTCGTTTCCCTACGAATAACAGCGTTCGCAGGAATCGTGCCGGCGGGGACGAAACATGGATGCCCCGGTTGCCGGCCGGTCTGTTGCTGAAGGCGTCGCGGCTCTTGCCGCCGCCCGGTCGAGGAGCATGTCCATGGCCCGCATCCTGCTCACGGAGGACGATGACTCGGTCCGCACCTTCGTCCGGCGGGCGCTGGAGCTTGACGGCCATGCGGTGATCGAGGCCTGCGACGGTCTCGATGCGCTGGCAGCCCTGCAGCACCTGGAATTCACCTTCGATCTGCTGGTCTCCGACATTATCATGCCGGAGATGGACGGCATTGCGCTGGCCCACGCCGCCCGCGCGCGCCACGCCGATCTACCGATCGTGCTCATGACGGGCTATGCCGACCGGCGCGAGGCGGCCGAGGAATTGCGGTCGGTGATTCTGGAAGTGATCCCGAAGCCGTTTACGCTGGCCGATTTCCGCCACGCCGTGTCCCGCGCCCTGCGCCAGCCGCGCCGTTCTGCGGCCTGACGGCGGCGGGGGCCTGCCGGCTTCCCGCCGCGCGGTGTGTTGCTGTGGACTGTCAGCCGATCTGTTCCAGCCGGTCCACCTTCAGCGGCTTTGCAAGCAGGTCGGCCAGCCGGGGGGCGAGGCCTGTCAGCGCCGGCGCCTTGCCATGCACGGTCAGCGCGGCTTCGTCGGCCCACGTTTCCAACATCACGAACGTCGCCGGATCGTCCAGATCGCGGTGCAGGTCATAGCGGATGCAGCCCGGCTCCCGCCGGACGGTGTCGAGGATGGCGGCGAGGGCGGCGTGCAGGTCGGTCGCCCGCTCGGGCTTGGCGACCAGCGTGGCCACCACATGAACTGCCTTGTCGGTCATGTTTCACTCCCTTTCAGTTAGTCAGGCTGGCGTGCGCGGGCTCTGCGCGCATCAGAAGCCTTCCACCACGATCTTACCCCGGGACCGGCCGGTTTCGATCATCGCATGCACCTGTTTCAGCGTCTCGGCGTTGATGGGGTGCAGGGTCCGGGTCAGCGTGGTGCGGATTTGCCCGGCATCCACCAGCCGCGCGACTTCCGAGAGCAGCCGGCCCTGCTCCGCCATGTCGGGCGTGCCGAACAGGGAGCGGGTGAACATGAACTCCCAGTGGACAGAAACGGCTTTCTGCTTGAAGGCCAGAATGTCGAGGCTGTCCGGATCGTCGATCAGGCCGAAGCGGCCCTGCGGTGCGATCAGGGTGGCGATCTCGGCAAGGTGATGCCGGGTGCCGGTGGTGGAAAACACGAAAGCGGGCGCGCCGAGGCCGAGTTCGGCGACCTGTGCGGCGAGCGGCTTTGTGTGATCGATCACATGGTGGGCGCCGAGTGCGCGCACCCAATCCTGCGTTTCCGGCCGCGAGGCAGTGGCGATCACGGTTACGTCGCCCAGCGTGCGGGCAAGCTGGATGGCGATGGAGCCGACGCCGCCGGCGCCACCGATAATCAGCACAGCATTGGCCGCACCCGGCACCGGGCGACGGATGTCGAGGCGGTCGAACAGCATTTCCCACGCGGTGATCGCCGTCAGCGGCAGGGCGGCCGCTGCTGCGAACGACAGGGTCGCCGGCTTCCGGCCGACAATGCGACTGTCCACCAGATGGAATTCGCTGTTGGCGCCCGGCCGGGCGATCGAGCCGGCATAGAATACGGCATCGCCGACGCGGAAGCCGGTGACCGCTTCCCCTGTTTCCACGACGCGCCCGGCGGCGTCCCAGCCCAGCACCCGGATCTGACCGGCCTCCGGCGCCACCCCGGCCCGCACTTTCGTATCGACTGGGTTGACCGAGACAGCCGCGACTTCGACCAGAAGATCGAAGCCGGCAGCTTTGGGGCGCGGCAAAGCGATATCTTCCAGTGAATCTGGCCGGTCGATGCTGCCGGGGGTCCGGTATCCGATGGCCTTCATGACGCTTGCATTCATGGCACTTGCTCCGCCGGTGGTTCTGGTGGAGACAAAGATGTATCTATCGACGCAATGAGCCAATATGCACAAAGATCACCCTTAGTATCAAAAAGGATACTGCCATGGCAAAGGTGCGGCACAGCCGCCTCGATTGCACGCCGGGCTGCTCCGTCGAGGCGGCAATCGCCCTCATCGACGGAAAGTGGAAGGCCATCATCCTCTGGCATCTGATGTCTGGCACGCTGCGCTTCGGCGAAATCCGCCGCCATGTGAAGAACTGCACGCCGCGGATGATGACCAACCAGCTTCGGGAACTGGAGGAGGATGGACTCATCACGCGGACCGTCTATCCTCAGGTGCCGCCAAAGGTTGAATATGCCCTGTCGGATCTGGGCAGGACAATGGCGCCGATTCTGGTAGCGCTGAAGGAGTGGGGAGAGGAAAACATCGGTCTTTATGGTAAGCCCGTTGAAAAAGACACAATTTCTGCATGATATGTATTTTATAAATACAGATATTTTTTTAAAAATATAAATTTTATCTATACTTATTTAATTTAAATAATGATATTATAATAAAGGATGGATATGAAAATCCTGATGGTCACAAGTGCGCCCTTGTTTCCGACGCACGAGGGTAACCGTGCCCGTGTCTTGTCGCTGACGCGGGCGCTGCGGGCGCAGGGGCATGAGTTGTGGGTTGTCGTGATCCCCGGCAACGGCCCGATGCCGTGCGATATCGCGGCCCACGAGGCGGAACTGACGTCCGGGAAATTCATGATGCTGGGCAACGATCGGGCCCTCGATCGCTTGGCCGCAACCGTCCGCCACCTGCCGTTTCGCCTGCGGCGCAAGATCAGAAACCTGACCGGCGCCGGGATCGGTTTCCATACCGGTCTGGATGAGTTTTATAACAAGCGTTGGAATGCCATTCTGCGACGACTGCATGAAGCACATAATTTCGATGCGATCATCGTCGAGTATGTCTTCAACTCACGCGCACTCGAGGCGCTGCCGGACAGCGTTCTCAAGCTGATCGATACGCACGATGCGTTCGCAGATCGTCATATCCAATATGTCGAAAAGGGAATGCCCAACGATTACTGGATCTCCCTCACGCCGCACGACGAAAATCGCGGCTTCAGGAGAGCCCATGTCCTTGTAGCTATTCAGGGCAGCGAGCGGCAGCGGTTCGCCAGCCAGCTCGGCGCCGGGCCGTCCGCGCCTGTCATCGGCGTCGTCAGCCACTTCATCGATGCCGATTTTGCACCCGTTAGTGATTTCGCCCCCCGGAACGCGCTTTTTCTGGCGTCCGGCAATCCGTCGAATACCGCTTCGATCAGGTTCTTCATAGACAAAGTGCTTCCGCTCGTTCTCCGCAGTGTACCGGATTTTCGGCTTTTCCTTGCCGGCTCGATCTGTCGGATCGAGGACGATCATCCCGCCATCGTGCGGCTCGGGCGCGTTGAGCGGCCTGTCGATGCCTTCCGGCAGGCGCCATTGCTGGTCAATCCGATGCTGCTCGGTACAGGGATCAACATCAAGCTGCTTGATGCCTTTGCCGCTGGCGTTCCGACCGTCAGCACCGAAACGGGTTCGCGTGGACTGGAAGCGCGGTTCTGCGCCGGCGTGGTGACCGTGCCGGACGATGATGCGGCGGGCTTTGCGCGCCACGTCGTGGCATTGCTGCAGGATCCGGCGCGGCGCAGTGCTCTCGGGCTGGCGGCCCGCGCGGCGGCGCTTGCGTGGAATGCCGAGCAGAATGCCGCGCTGGCCGGGCTACTGGCGCAGCATCCCGGGGCGTCAGTGCGGTAAGGTGCCCGGAACGCGCTGAAAGAGGCGGCCGGGTTTCAGCAGGGCATAAAGCGCCCGGTGGCGCTCCGCGGCGGCTGCAAACGCCGCGGCCAATGCCGGCTCGGGCGCGAATTCGGCTTCGGCCCGCGGCGCGGTGCAGACTTCCTCCTCCCCGGCGCCGGTGGCGGCCATCAGGGCCAGCCTTGCCGCGCCGAGTGCGGGGGCCGCGGTGCTGGTGCCGGCATGACGCCGGAGCCGGCAACCCAGCGCCGAGGCGATCAGGCGGCACCAGAAATCGTTCGCCGCGCCGCCGCCCGTCACGGCAAGCTGCTCCGGCACCGGCCCGGCCTGACGCAACGCACCAAGCCCTGCTGCCAGCGAAAGCGCAATGCCTTCCACCACGGCGCGCAGCACGGCCCGCCGGTCGCTGCCGGTCTCAAGGCCGAACAGCACGCCGCAGGCATCGGGATCGTCGAGCGGCGTGCGTTCGCCGGCCAGATAGGGCAGGAACAGCAACCGGCCCGGCCCGGCATAGCCTTCCGCCGCAAGCGCCAGCACCTCCGCCGGGCCGGACAGCCCGGCAATGCCTGCTGCCCACGCCAGAACCCCGGCGCCGTTCATCATTGCCGCGGCGCGATACCACCGCCCCGGAAGGCCATGGGCAAAGGTTTGCAGGCCGTGGCCGGGAAACGGCGCATAGTGATCGAGTGCAATGGAAATCTGTGCGGAGGTGCCGAGCGACAGGAAACCCTGTCCGGGGCGGGCGAGACCCAGCCCGATGGCGCCTGCCGCACCGTCGCCCGCACCCGTCGCCACGATGACGCCGCCCGGAGGCGGCGCGATGCCGAAGGCCGCCGCAAAGGACGGCTTCAGGCGCCCGGCCGGGCTGTTGCCCTCGGCGATGGCCGGCAGCCGGCCCGGTTCCATACCGGCCGCGGCCAGCAGCGCGGGCGACCACGTTCGCGATGCCTGATCGAACAGCAGAGTGCCGGATGCGTCGCAAGGATCGGTCAGCGCCTGTCCGGTCAGGCGCAGTCGGAGAAAGTCCTTCGGTGCCAGCAGGTAGCGGGCATAGGCGAAGATCGCGCTTTCATGGCGGGCGAGCCACATCAGCTTCGGCGCCATCAGCCCGGTGCCGGGCCGTGCGCCGCCGGTTGCCTCCGCCTGCGGCATCCGGGCCGCCAGCCGGGCCGCTTCCTCCGCACCCCGGCCGTCGCTCCATATCAGCGCCGGGCGCAAAGGCCGTTCATCCGCGGACACAAGGCAGGCTCCGTGCATCTGGCCGGAAAGGCCGATGGCCCGGATTGCAGCGACAGCCGAAGCATTCTCGCCGCGCAGCACGGCCATCGTGGCCAGCAGAGCCCGCCACCAGTCTTCCGGGTCCTGTTCATCGGTGCCGGGCGCCGGGTGGCGGGTTTCAAACGGCATTCCGGCTTCGGCAACAAGATTGCCCTGCCGGTCGATCAGCACGGCCTTGAGAGCCGAGGTGCCGAGATCGAGGCCCAGAAAGGTGGCCATGCGCGCGCCTCGCTCCCGCCGCGCCGCTGTCGCTCAGTGTGCCATGAGAACAGGCACGGTCATGGCGCGCATCATGTCTGCGGTCGCGCCGCCGAGGATGAACTCGCGCAGCCGGCTGTGGCCATAGCCGCCCATGACGATGAGATTCGCGGTCGAATGGGCGGCATGGTCCAGCAGAGTGGCGGCCACGTCGCGCCCCTTCGAGGCCAGCCGCTCCACTTCCACCACATGGCCGTGATGGCGCAGATGGCGGGCAAGGCTCGCCCCGGCTTCCTCGCCCAGACCGCGGCCGGAATCCACCACCGCGATGCGCACCTTGCTGGCGGCGGAAATCAGCGGCAGCGCCGCGCGCACGGCGCGCGAGGCCGTCAGGCTGCCATCCCAGCCGATCAGGACGGTATCGAGCAGGAAGGGACCGGCGAAGGCGCGCGGCGTGATCAGCACCGGAGCGCCGGCTTCCAGCAACAGCGTTTCGATCAGGGCTTCGCGCGCCGGCTCCATGGCATCCGGATCGTCCTGCCCGACAATGGCGATGTCGGCCAGCCGTGCAGTCGAGACGAGGCCGCTGCCTTCGCCTTCGATGAGGGAAAAGGTGGCCGTGGAGCCCTTCGCACCGGTCTCGGCCAGAATGGTCTCGAAGGTCTTGACCGCGGTTGCCGCGCGCCGCTCCGCAAGATCGCGATTTTCGTCGATCATATCCACCGGCACCGGACCGCCGACATAGACCGGCGTCACAAAATCGGCTACCGGGGCCAGCCCGGTGACATGGCCGCCGGACTGCACTGCAAGAGAGGCCGCCAGCCGCGCAGCCGGTTGCGGGCCATCAAGGTCGACGATGGCGAGGATATCCTTCACGTTCAGGGGCGCGACACTCATCGGTGTTTCCTCATCGGGCCATCCGGCACGGCACCGGCGGGCACTTGCAGCAGACGCACTATGCCGCCGCCGGGCGGCGTGCGAAGTGTCAAAATGCCGCCGGCACCGCCAGCCGTCGTTGTTTCAACGCATTTTCAGCCCGCCGGAGATCAAAACAGGCTGCCCTGATCCTCGCCGCCACCTTTCGGGCGCGGTCGTCGCGCGCGCGGTCCCTGCGTGTCGGACGGCCGGGCTGCCGGGGGCGGCGAGATGGCGCCGGCGACGGTCGCGCCAATGCGACCGTCGCTGACCTCGATCGTTATGGCCGTGCCGGCAGCAACGCCGGCGACCTCTGTCACCGGGCGTTCCTGCGCATCGCGGACGATTGCGAAGCCGCGGCGCAGCACAGCTTTGTGGCTGAGGCTTTCCAGCAGTTTGGCCGCGCCGTTCAGCCGTGCGCGGGCGCGCTCCGTGGTGGCGGTGTGGGCGCGCGCGAGCCGGGCGGAAACATCCCCCAGCCGGCGCTGCCGTTCCGCATCGGCCCGTTGCAGCCGCGTCGGCGCCAGCCGGCGTCCCAGCCGGACAAATTCGCTGCGCCGAACCACGATCAGCCGGACAAGCGCGCCGGCCGCCCGGCGGGTATTCTGTTCCAGCCGCCCGGTCTGCAGCGCCAGCATGCGGCGCAGGCCAGCGGGCGAAAGCCGTGCGGCGGTGCGCTCCAGGCGACTGCGGTGGCCCTGCCGGGTCCGCTCCAGCCCGTGGCCAAGCCGCGTGGCGGCAAGATGAAGGCGCTCGCCGCGCAACTGCACGGCGCGCCGCAGTCCTGCTGGTGAAAGCCGTGCGGCGGTGCGTTCGAAACGGCTACGCAGCCCTTCGCGGGTGCGCTCCATGCCATGGGCGAGGCGGGCGGTTGCCAGATCGAGGCGCTGGCGGGACGGCGCCGTCAGGTCGCGCGGTTGCGGCAGGCCGCGCCCGGCCGCGCGCAGCAGCGTGCGGCGGGCTTCCAGCATGCGCACCGCCGCGCCCGCAAGCCTGCGCCCGGCGCCGCTGACGGCCTCGATCAGT
>DAIPYB010000033.1:0-12713 GCA_036782955.1 Pseudoxanthobacter sp.
GTGAACGAGATCGATCTGACGCAGGCGGGAATCGTGCTGGCCGCGGTTCTGGCGGCTCTGATCCTGCTGTCCTTCGTGTCGGGCCGGCCGAGGCGACGCAAGGGGCCGGTGCGGCAGGCTGCCGCCACCCGGCCCGACCGCGATGTGCTGCGCGCCGAATTCGCCATTGCGCTGCGCAAGGCGGAAGACCGCGCCGAGCGGCTGGCCGAAGCCCTGCGACAGGCCCGCATCACCATCGCGCGGCTTGAAATCGAGACCGGCAGCCGGGCGCACCCGGAAGCCCCGGCCGTCACCCCCGAGCCGGCGGTGCATGCCTATGGCGCCCCGGCGGCGGTCGACAGCAGCCCCTCCGTGCTTGCCCCCAGCGATGCCGATGTGCTGCGCGACCGGCTGACGGCTCTTGCGGCCGAAGTCGCCGCCGTCACCGCCGCCATCGAGGGCCACGGCGGCCCGATCGATACCCTGGTTGCCGGCACCGACGGGGCAAGCGACACGCTGGCCGACCGCATCCGCCGCCTGCGCGAGCGCGTACCGGCCTCAGCGCCGCCGGCTCCCTGAGCCGGCCAACACGCACGGGAGCGATACCGACATCATGGCCCTCAGACCCGTACTCGTTTTCATCGCCGGCCTCATGGGCGCCTGCGGCGTAGCTGCGGCGGCAGCCGGCGCGCATCTGCCGGGCATGGCGAACCTGCCGTCCGCCGCACAGTTCCTGCTGTTTCATGCGATAGCGGTCGTGGCTCTGGCCGCGTTCTCGGCCGCCGCCGGCGGCCGGCTGATTGTCGAACTGGCTGCCGTGGTGCTGATCGCCGGCGCCCTGCTCTTTTCCGGCAGCCTCATCTATGACGACCTGACCGCGACCCGTACGCTGGCGCCCCTCGCCCCCGTCGGCGGCACGACCCTTATTGCCGGCTGGCTGTTCGTGGCCATTGCCGGCGCCCTGACGCGCCAGCGCTGAAAAGCAGACCGTTTCGGCAAACAGCCGACCCACGCCAGTCCCAGCCAGAAACACAACGCCCGCCGGCTGGAATGCCGGCGGGCGTTTGTCGTTACCGTGCCTGAACGCCGAGCGGCGCGGAGCCTCAGGGCTCGTTGCCGGTCAGCAATTTCGGCGTGGCGGACACCGTTGAGGTCGTGTCGCGCACCGTGTCCTGCACGGACTGGCGCACCGACTGGGCCTGATCTCCCAGGCTGCTGCGGGTCTGGCCATCCACCACCGAAATCGGCGCCGAGATGATGAGGCCGGCGGTCTTGCCCACCGTCGAGGCAGCGCCCGCCGTGACAAGTCCGATGCGCTCGCCGAGGCTCGCATCCGACCGGGTGATGGAATCGCCCGCGGCCAGTCGCATCCCGATTGCCCGCACCACTTCCGGGCTGGCGGCAAACTTGCCGTGGTTCAGCGAGTCGCTGGTCTTGAGGCCCGTCAGGTCGATGACCGTGATGCCCTCTTTTTCAAGCTGCGTGCGATAGGGCTCGCTGCTCGGGTCGATCGCGCCGAGACGCGAGACATTGCCGGCGATGGTGCTGGAAAGAGCCAGCGCCTTGTCGTTCTGCGACACGAAGATGATGAAATCCGGCCGCGGCTCCGGAATCTCGCTGACCTGCTTGCGGAACACATCGATATCGATGTCCGGCGAGGCGAGGATCACCGTCTTGATCTTCTTCGGCAGCTTGCCGTCGCGGATCGCAATCTGGCGCAGCGTTTCCATCATCAGCCACGACCCCATGGAATGGGCCATGAGATTGATCTCGCCAACCTTGCGGTCCTTGACGAGCATCTGGATGGTCTGTTCCAGCGCATCGCGCGAGAAGGTCACGCTTTCGCGGTCGTAATTGTAGGCCAGCAGGCGGCCGCGCGAAGGCCACGTAAACAGCACCGGAGCCGCGGGCGCCGCCGAATCGTGGGCGATCTGGGCAAAGCGGAACAGCGCCACGTCGAAGCTGTTGTTATAGCCGTGGACGAACAGCAGCGCCTGCCGCGGCTTGGCATCGGGCAGGATCGCATCCAGCGTCTTCTGCGCGCCGGCCCGGTCTTCCACGGTGGCGCTGGTGACGACGAAGTTCCGCGCCGGATCGCCCGGCGTCCGGCTCGGCCACTGCACCTCGCCAACCTTGCGGTTGGCGTCTGGCGGAATCGACACCGTTATGTCGGCATATTCCACCTGATCGCTGCGCTCGCCGGAAAAGAGCTGTCCGGGCTGGGACGGCACGCCCTCGCGCGAGGTTGCCACCAGAATGCGCACCGGCGTCGCGCCCGGTGCGGAGGCCGCCACCGGCAACAGCACATCGGCCGGCCGGCCGCCGCAGGCGGTCAGTGTCATGCAGATCGCCGCCGTGGCGATCAGAGTCCGCCGCCGGCTTGCCGGGCCCGTTCGCCCACCGCTGCGCACCGTCATGTCTTCGTCCCCTTCGCAGCCGGCCCGAGACACCGGTGCAATCCAAGCCATTTGCCGGGCGGCTGAGCCTCAGCCCTCGCCGACGGCGGGTCCATCGGTCAGGCGCGGCAGCGCCGCCGTCGGGCCGCCGGGCGGCAGGTCGGCGCGCACTTCCGGGTCGACCGAGTGCAGCAGCGTGTTGCGCGCAACGGCCAGATGCCGCGCCAGATTTTCCCGCGCACGGGCAAAATCATGGGCACGCAGGGCCCTCAGGATATCGAGATGTTCAGCAATCGCCACCGCGTTGCGTTCCTTCTCGGCCACCTTGCCCCACTGGAAATGATAATGGAAAATCAGCGTCGTCACGTCGAACATATCCGCGAAGAAGCGATTATGCTTGGCCGCGATGATAAGGCGGTGGAATTCCTGGTCGAGCGAGGAGAAAGTGTGGAACCTCGCCTCGAAGTCGGCTGCGAATTCCTCATGGCGCTGGATCATCGCATCGATCTCGCCCCAGATCGGGTCCGACAGCGACAGCCCCGCGAACGCCTCGATGGCCGCCATCTCGAGGATATAGCGCATGTCCGCGAGTTCGTTGGCGAAGGCGGCATCGAAGGCCATCAGCGTCCAGCTGCCGCGCGGTCGCTTGCGGATGACGCCGAAGCGCGACAGGCGGATGAGATATTCGCGCACCACCGCCGTCGATGTATTGGCCCTGCGGGCCAGTTCCGCCTCGGTGAACCGCTCGCCCGGCGAAAGCTCCTGCTGCAGCACCATGTCCATGAACACGGTTTCAACATGGTCGGCGGGCGAATGCACCAGCGTTTCGTCGAAGCGGTCTTCCGCAGTCGGGACGCGGGCCAGAACACGCTCGTGGCCGCGCTGGACCAGAACGCCGTTCTGCACGAGATGCTGCAATGCAGCACGGACCGGAGAGCGGCTGACCCCGCAAAGCTGCGTCAGCATGGCTTCAGAAGGCGCCGGTTCCCCCGGCTCCAGTGATTCCAGAGCTTCGAGAATGCGGTTCGCCGTGCGGCGATAGAGGTGATCCGACTTGGCCACGCGTGGCTCCGAGTTCGCCCTTCCGGCCGGAGACGATCCGGTCGGGAGGAGCCGTCAGCGCCATCCGGCGCAGATCAGGATATCGCCGGGGCAAGGATGTGCGCGGTGATGTGGAAAAGGCTCATCGGCCCGCGCCGCACCTGCCGGGCGACGTGGCGCCAAACTGCCGGAAGACACGTGCAGAATCAAGGCTGTCGCTGCCGCACCGCAACAATGGCCGACCGGCGGGGCAAGCCTGCCACAGCCACCGTCACGGCGCGCCGGCAGACTTGTCCTCGCGGTGTTCGCAATCGGAACCCGGCGGCAGTGCTTCCGGGGTGCCCCAGTCATTGGCCGGCAGGTTTTGCCATGGCGGGCCGAACACCTGCTTCTGCATCCGGAAACGCACCGGCACATCGCCTTTTGCGGGATCGAAGTCAAGAATCCAGAAATAATCGTAGTTGCCGCCGGGCCACGTCTCCGGCACGTCCGGCAGCTTGTCGAGATTGAAAAGCTGCCGCAGCGTTACCGCCTGCCCGGGAAACTGCGCTTCCAGCTTCTTGTCGGCGATGTGGTGATGTTCCCACACCATCACCACCGTCTTGCCGTCGAAATGCGGATCGGTCAGCACGGAATGCGCGGCCTGCTGCGTGCGGGCATTGAGCTTTTCGACGAATTTCGGATCGTCGCGTTTGGGCTCGGGCATCACGCTTTCGTCATCGACGCCAAGCCCCCACTGCCCCGCAGCCGGAGAAGCCAGCTCAAGGGTATGCAGCGTGATAGCCAGAAAGGCAGACGGCGGCTGGTGTTCGAACAGGCTCTGCTGCGCTGCCTTGCCAAGATAGACCGAGGCCAGCGCCTTGGCGCGCTCGATGCCGATGGAGCACAGAGCGTAGCCATTCTTCTTCTCGCCGTGGCGCAGGATGATGACACGCTGCGGCGTTGCCTGTGCGATGGCCGGTATCAGCGCGGCCCCGACCGCAACAGCCAGTGCGGCAACGCGCACGGCCGAACGCCAACCCCTCATGATTCGTCCCCGAGCCAACCAGCATCCGCCGGCCGCACACCCCGCGCAGGCCAGCCGGCTTATTTTGTCGTCTCGGCAACCATGGCGGCAAGCGCAGACTTGATGCAAGGGCGGCGGATCAGAGACTGCCCACAGCCTTCAGGCCGGCGGCGAAGCGGCGCCAGTTGCGCACATAGCCATCGGCCGAGCGTCGCAGCCCGTCGATCTGCTCTTGTCCGAGCGTGCGCACTATCTTGCTCGGCGCGCCGACGACCAGCGAATTATCCGGAATTTCCTGCCCCTCGCGCACCAGCGCTCCGGCGCCGATCAGGCAGTTGTTGCCGATGCGGGCGCGGTTCAGCACCGTGGCGCCCATGCCGATCAGCGTGTTCTCACCGATGATGCAGCCGTGCAGGGTGGCGCGGTGACCGACGGTGCAGCCTGCGCCGATGGTCAGCGGACACCCCATGTCGGTGTGCAGCACCGATCCGTCCTGAATGTTCGTGCGCGAACCGACGTGAATAAGTTCGTTGTCGCCGCGCAGAACGGCGCCGAACCAGATGCTGGCCTCGTCATCGAGCCGCACCCTGCCGATCAGCACCGCGTCGGGGGCGATCCACACCCGGTCGGCCGGCGGCAGTTCCGGCGCAATCCCGTCAAGCGCATAGAGCGGCATGATGCTGTTCCCCCCTTTTTTCATCGCGGCCGGACCGCCCCCTCAGAGGGCGGTCCGGGCTGGCCATCAGGGCCGGATCAGTCTTCCAGGTCCATCTCCAGAATGGCCATCTGGAAATTCCATGAAAGTTCACCGTCTTCGTCATCGCGATAGATGACGCCGATGAACTCATCGTCGATGAAGACCTCGGCCGAATCGTTCTTCCGCGGCCGAGCCTTCACCTTGAGGTTCGCCAGCTCGAACTTACGCTGCAGGTAGGCCTCGAGCTTCTTGATTTCGTTGCGATCCAAGTTTCACCTCGTACGAACTTCTCGATCAGACAAAAATGCCGCGGCCGGCGCAAAGCCAGCCGCGGACCGGAAGGACAACCCGGTCCGGCCCCTTGCCGGGCCGGGATGATTTTCAGGCCGCGCCGGCGCGCTCCACATTTTCCGTGGCCGCCAGCATCTGGTCCATGGACCGCGCGGGCTCCGCGCAGCCAGCCCGGCCAACCACCCGCGCGGGAACGCCGGCCACCGTGGTGTTGGCTGGCACCGCGGCCAGCACGACAGACCCTGCGGCAATGCGCGAGCAATTGCCGATGGCGATGTTGCCGAGAATCTTGGCCCCTGCTCCGATCAGCACGCCGCGCCCGATCTTCGGATGCCGGTCGCCGGCCTCCTTGCCGGTGCCGCCCAGCGTCACGCCCTGCAGGATCGACACATCGTCCCCGATCGCCGCCGTGGAGCCGACCACCAGCCCGGTGGCATGGTCGAGGAAGATGCCGCGTCCCATCGGAACTGCCGGGTGGATATCGGTCTGGAACACCTCCGACGCGCGGCTCTGGAGGTAGAGCGCAAAATCGCGCCGCTCATGGCGCCACAGCCAGTTCGCCAGCCGGTGGGTCTCGATGGCGTGGAAGCCCTTGAAGAACATCACCGGCTCGATGAAACGCTCGCACACCGGGTCGCGGTCGACCACGGCGGTGAGGTCGACGCGGAAGATGTCGCCCAGTTCCGGCTCGTCGGCCAGCGCCTCGAGATAGGTGAGCCGGATCAGTTCGGCCGGCACGTTGGTGTTGCCGAGACGATCCGCGATACGGCGCACCACCACGTCCTCAAGGCGCGGCTGGCCGAGGACGGTGGACAGGATGAGCCCGCTCAGCGCCGGCTCGGAAACCATGATCGCCGAGGCCTCCGCGCGCACGCGCGTCCAGACGGGATCGTGGCTGGCCAGCGACGGAGACACGGCCGGTGAGGTGGCCATGCAGGATGCATCGGCGCGCTGCGGTGAGTGGACCATGGACCCGACACTCCCTTGCTGCTTCGCGTCGCCCGGCCGGGCGCGCCTCGTGAACCGGATTGGGGCTCAATATCACGGACCCGTTGCCCATGGGCAGTCAAAAAAACCTCATTCCCATTATTGCCGAATATAGGGAACCAATTTCTCAACCACAGCCATCGACTCCGGCCGGAGCACTTTGCCGGTCCGGGCGGACCGGTCTACCTTCCGGGTTCCCGCCTCCGCCGGCCCGAGCCCGTGGCACCGGACCCGCGGCCCCGCTCCGGGAGCCCGTTTCCGGCCTGCAGGTATCGTCACGGATGGCCGGGTCGTGAAATCCATGTCACGCGGCTTTCTGCGCCGCCCTCCGGGACATCTCCTGCCATGGCCACCTATTCCGATGTGATCTCCGCAATCGGCAACACCCCGCTGATCCGCCTGCGCCGCGCCAGCGAGATCACCGGCTGCGAGATTTACGGCAAGGCGGAGTTTCTCAACCCCGGTCAGTCGGTGAAGGACCGCGCGGCGCTCTTCATCATCCGCGATGCCATTGCGCGCGGAAAACTGCGTCCCGGCGGCGTGGTCGTGGAAGGCACGGCCGGCAACACCGGCATCGGTCTGGCGCTGGTTGCCGGCGCGCTTGGCTTCCGCACCGTCATCGTCATTCCTGAGACGCAGTCGGAAGAAAAGAAGCTGGCGCTGCGCCTGCTCGGCGCGCAGTTGGTGGAGGTGCCGGCGGTGCCCTATGCCAACCCCAACAACTACGTGAAGCTCTCCGGCCGGCTGGCCGAGGAGTTGTCGCGCACCGAGCCCAACGGCGCGGTGTGGGCCAACCAGTTCGACAACGTCGCCAACCGGCAGGCACACATCGAAACCACCGGGCCCGAAATCTGGTCCGATCTCGGCGGACGGCTCGATGGCTTCGTCGCCTCGGCCGGTTCGGGCGGCACGCTGGCCGGCATTGGCATCGCGCTGAAGGAGCGCGATCCGAACATCGCCATTGCGCTTGCCGATCCCTTCGGCGCCTCGCTCTACAGCTACTACACCACCGGCGTGCTGAAGGCCGAAGGCTCCTCGATCACCGAAGGCATCGGACAGGGCCGGATCACGGCCAACCTGGACGGCGCGCCGGTGGACAAGGCCTATCGCATTCCCGACGACGAGGCGGTTTCGCTGGTGTTCGATCTGGCCGAGCATGAGGGCTTGTGCCTTGGCGGCTCATCCGGCATCAACATCGCCGGTGCGATCCGGCTTGCCAGAGAGCTGGGACCGGGGCACACCATCGTGACCGTGCTGTGTGACTATGGCACGCGTTACGCGTCGAAGCTCTTTAACCCCGCGTTCCTGCGTGAGAAAGGGCTGCCGGTGCCGGCCTTTCTCGAGCAGAAGCCGGCGTTTACGGTGCCCTTCGAGCCGGCCGCCTGACGGCGGCACCGGCAGCCGGCCCGAATCGGCCGGACACGCGCCATGCTCCGGCATGGCCGGAAGGCGGGATGTCGTCTTGATGAACGGGGACATTCCTATGGCATCCGCCCTTTCCGCAGTGCAGGACCGGCCGGCCGCCGGCGACTTTCTCGTCACGGCCGAGTGGCTCAAGGCCAATCTGGATGCACCGCGGCTGCGCATCATCGATGCGTCGTGGCACCTGCCGACCAGCGACCGCGATGCCCGGCAGGAGTTTTCCGCCGGCCATATCCCCGGTGCGGTCTTCTTCGATATCGACACCATCGCCGATGGCAGCCGCGGCCTGCCGCACATGCTGCCCACCCCGGCTGCCTTTGCCGCCGCCGCCGGCAAGCTCGGTGTCGCGCATGGCGACAGCGTGGTGGTTTATGATTCCACCGGGCTGTTCTCGTCGGCACGGGTGTGGTGGTCCTTCCGCGTCATGGGACTTGGCGATGTCCGGGTGCTGGACGGCGGCCTGCCGGCCTGGCTAAACGCCGGCGGCCCGCTGGAGCGCGGACCGGCACGCCCGGCGACGCGCGCCTTCACCCCGGAATTCAACGCCAGTGCCGTGGCCGACGTGGCCGACGTGCAGGCCGCCATCGACAGCGGCTCTGCCACCATCGTCGATGCCCGCTCCACCGACCGCTTCTGCGGCACCATGCCGGAGCCACGGCCGGGCCTGAAATCCGGCCATATGCCTGGTGCCCGCAGCCTGCCCTTCGGCACCCTGACCAACCACGGCTACCTGAAGCCAAAGGAAGAGCTGGCGGCCGCCTTCGCCGCTGCCGGCGTCGATATCCAAAAGCCGATCATTACCTCGTGCGGCTCCGGTGTGACCGCGGCTGTCCTGTGTCTGGCGCTGGCGGTTCTCGGGGCGCCGTCGGTGCGCCTCTATGACGGCTCGTGGACGGAATGGGGCGGCCGGACGGATGCCGGCGTGGAGACCGGGCCAGCCCGCTGAAAAGGGCATGGCGAAACGAAAAAAGGGGCGTTGCGGCAGGCCGCAGCGCCCCTTTTCTTTTTGCCCTGCAAATCCGCGCGACCTGAGGCCGCGCCGACCCGGACGGGCTAACCGACGGCCCGCCTGCAACCATGCGGCAGCAAGCGGAGCGCCTTCCCCAAAAGAATAAATTGTGGCCGGGTGCCCCCGATCCCAATCGCCTCAATAAAACTCATATCCCGCCGTCAAGACCGGCGAAGGGCACTTCGTCGCCGGCAGAATAGCCGGCGCAAGACTGATTTCAGTGCAGAATCTGAGACAGGAAAAGCCGGGTGCGCTCATGCTGCGGATTGGAGAAGAACGCATTTGGTTCGTTCTGCTCCACGATCTGGCCCGCATCCATGAAGATCACGCGGTCGGCAACCTGCCGGGCGAAGCCCATCTCGTGGGTCACGCACAGCATGGTCATGCCGTCCTGCGCCAGCCCCACCATGGTGTCGAGCACCTCCTTCACCATTTCCGGGTCAAGCGCCGAGGTCGGCTCGTCGAACAGCATCACCTTCGGCTTCATGCACAGTGCACGGGCAATCGCCACACGCTGCTGCTGGCCGCCGGAGAGCTGGCCGGGATATTTCTTCGCCTGATCGGGAATGCGCACACGGGTGAGGAAGTGCATGGCCAGTTCCTCGGCCTCGCGCTTCGGCATCTTGCGCACCCAGATCGGCGCCAGCGTACAATTTTCCAGAATGGTCAGATGCGGAAACAGGTTGAAGTGCTGGAACACCATGCCGACCTCGCGGCGCACCTCATCGATGCGCTTCAGGTCGTTGGTGAGCTGGATGCCGTCGACGGTGATGGTTCCGGCCTGATGTTCCTCAAGGCGATTGATACAGCGGATCATCGTGGACTTGCCCGAGCCCGAAGGCC
This sequence comes from Pseudoxanthobacter sp., assembly GCA_036782955.1. Classification (GTDB taxonomy): domain Bacteria; phylum Pseudomonadota; class Alphaproteobacteria; order Rhizobiales; family Segnochrobactraceae; genus Pseudoxanthobacter. The sequence continues at coordinate 9,672 of DAIPYB010000033.1, forward strand.
CGCAGATGACGATGCGCTCGCCGCGCTTCACCGTGAGGTCGATTTCCTTCAGCACATGGAACTGGCCGTACCACTTGTTGACGCCCTTGAGATCGACCGCGATCTCGGTGGCAGTGGTGGCAGCCGTCTTGGTTCCGGCGGACGTCGCTGCGATCTGGCTCATCGTTGAGACCTTTCGAAAATATCATGTCGGGGACGGCCCCCGGGCGGCGCGGCCGCCCGGGCTGCGGTCAGCGATGGCGGCCGACGTCGAGCCGCCGTTCCATGAAGTTGGAGTAACGCGACATGCCGAAGCAGAACACCCAGTAGACAAGCGCGGCAAAAAGGTAGCCCGTGCTGCTGGTGACCGGCGAAGCCCAGTTCGCGTCAGTGAAGTTGCGCTGGATAATGCCGAGCAGGTCGAAGATGCCGATGATCATGACCAGCGAGGTATCCATGAACAGGCCGATGAAGGTGTTCACGATGCCGGGAATGACCAGCTTCAGCGCCTGCGGCAGCACGACGAGGCGCATCATCGACCAGTAGCCGAGGCCCACGGCCATGGCGCCTTCGTACTGCCCCTTCGGCACCGCCTGCAGACCGCCGCGCACGACTTCGGCCATGTAGGCGGACGAGAACAGCGCCACGCCGATCAGGGCGCGCAGCAGCTTGTCCACGGTCAGCCCGTCCGGCATGAACAGCGGCAGCATGACCGAGGCCATGAACAGCACCGTGATCAGCGGCACGCCGCGCCAGAACTCGATGAAGCAGACCGAGAACAGCTTGACCAGCGGCAACTGCGAGCGCCGCCCCAGTGCCAGCAGAACGCCCAGCGGCAGCGACACCACGATGCCGACATAGGACACCACCAGCGTCACCAGCAGACCGCCCCACAGCGAAGTTTCCACCAACGGCAGACCGAACACGCCGCCGATGAGCAGGATGAACGCAATGATGGGGAAGGCCACGAACACGAACAGCGCGTTCAGGCCCTTGCGCGGCACCGAGGGGATGGCCAGCGGCACCAGTCCCGCCACCAGCAGGACATAGACGAGATTGACGCGCCAGCGTTCCGCTTCCGGATAAACGCCGTAGATGAACTGCCCGATCTTGGCCTTGACGAACGGCCAGCACGCGCCTGCCTCGGCCCCGAGGCAGGCCGTGCGGTCTGTGCCCTCCCACACGGCATGGAACACCGCGAATTGAAGGAACGGCGGAATGGCCAGCCACAGGATCCACAACGCCACAAGCGTCATTACCGTGTTGCCGAAACCGGAGAACAGGTTCGCCCTCAGCCAGTGAAGCGGCCCGACGGAGGAGGACGGCGGCGGCAGCACTTCCGCCGGTTGGGTCCGCACATAAGCAACAGTCATCGCGTGGCCCTCCTCAGCGCTCAACCAGCGCGATGCGCGCGTTGAACCAGTTCATGAAGGCCGATGTCAGCAGGCTGATGGCCAGATAAACCAGCATGGTAATGGAAATGACCTCCACCGCCTGACCGGTCTGGTTCAGGACGGTGCCGGCAAAGACGGACACGAGATCGGGATAACCGATCGCAACCGCCAGCGTGGAGTTCTTGACGAGGTTCAGATACTGGCTCGTCAGCGGCGGCACGATCACGCGCATCGCCTGCGGAATGATGACGAGGCGCAGCGTCTTGTTGTGGTGCAGGCCAAGGGCGCTGGCGGCTTCCGTCTGCCCCTTGCTGACGGCAGTGATGCCGGCTCGCACGATCTCGGCCACGAAGGCGGACGTGAAGAGCACCAGACCGAGCACCAGCGCCACCAGCTCCGGAATGAGCGTAATGCCGCCGGTAAAATTGAAGCCCTGCAGCTTGGGGATATCAAAGGTCACGGGGAAGCCGGTCACCGCGAGCGCAAGGAACGGCAGGCCGATGAAGATGGCAACGGAGACCGGGAACAGCGGAAACTGCCGGCCGGTCGCATCCTGACGCCGGTGGGCCCATGTACGCAGCGCCACGATGGCCACGATCGCCACGATCACTGCCGCGTCGAACAGGCCGCTGCCTTCGCCGAACACCGGACGGGGAACGAACAGGCCGCGGATATTGAGAAAGAAGCCGGCGCCGAAATCGAGGCTCTGGCGCGGCGGCGGCAGGCTCTTCAGCACGGCGAAATACCAGAACAGCAACTGCAGCAGCAGCGGAATGTTGCGCAGCACGTTGACGTAGCCGGCCGCGATCTTCTGCAGCAGCCAGTTGGGCGAAAGCCGCGCGATGCCGACGAGAAAGCCCAGAATGGTCGTCAGCACAATGCCGATGGCACCCACCAGCAGCGTGTTGAGCAGGCCGACGAGGAAGGCGCGCCCGTAGGTGGAGGCCGGCGAATATTCGATCAGGGTCTGGGAGATGGCGAAGCCGGCCGTGCGATCCCAGAAGCCGAAGCCGGAGGCGATGTTCTGGGCGCGCAGGTTCTCGATCGCGTTGGAAATGCCCACATAGCCAACCAGCACCACCAGCGCCACCAGAACGGCCTGGAAGAAGATGCCCCTGACTCTCGGATCGTTATAGAAGGGAACCGCGTCCCCGCCCGGCCGGCCGGCTGCCGCCGCCGTGCCCTTGTCGCTCGCCATGCCACTAAACCCCGTTGCCGCCCGATGGCCTTAAAGAAAAGCGGCGGGGACAACCCCTTGCCCCCGCCGCGAAAAGCCCCGTCCGATCAGCGGACCGGCATGCCGTACTGCAGACCCTTCTCGGTCCACAGCGCATTCAGGCCGCGGGCGATGCCCAGGCGCGAACCGGCGCCGACGTTGCGGTCGAACACCTCGCCGTAGTTACCCACGGTCTTGATGATGTTGTAGGCCCAGTCGTTGGACACGCCGAGACCTTCGCCGAAGGCACCGTCGGCGCCGAGCAGGCGCTTGACGTCCGGATTGTCGGTCTTGGCCTTCAGCTCATCGACGTTCTTGGAGGTCACGCCGGCTTCCTCGGCATTGACCATCGCGAACAGGGTCCACTTCACGAGGGTGAACCACTTGTCGTCGCCCTGGCGGACGACCGGGCCGAGCGGCTCCTTGGAGATGACGTCGGGCAGAACGATATGC
>DAIPYB010000034.1:0-12685 GCA_036782955.1 Pseudoxanthobacter sp.
GAGACCGCCAGATCGCAATAGCGCAGCGCCCGCTCGACGATGGCGTCCACGGTGAGGTTCGGCTTCAGTTCGCTCCAAAGCGCGATGCCTTCCAGCAGCGTGCCGGATTCGTTGAAGCGCGGATTGCCGAGCGAAAGCGTGGAGTCCATGTGGAAATGGATATCGACGAAAGGCGGCGACAGCAGTCGTCCTTCCGCATCGATGACCTGGCCGGCCTCGGCGGCGATGCCCGGCTCCACGGCACGGATGCGGCCGCCGCTGCAGGCGACGTCCAAGCCGGTGCGTCCGTCCGGCAGGGTGACGTTGCGCACGATGAGATCGAACGACGACATGGCAGTTCCGCTTTCGTCCTGAGGGTCAAGCCTTGCGATTCCGGGCGATGGGCAATCGTCGGTACGGGTGGGGAAGGCCGTGCCGGCACCGGATCGGGGGCAGACTAGACCGCGTTCGGCCGCCCGTCACGGGCCGTGGTGGCTGCCGGTGTTGCAAATGTTACAAAAGGTGCGGCGCAGGCAATCATGGCGAGCAGCACCGCGACCAGCGCGAGCGCCGCCGGCAGCGTGGTCAGTCCGGCAATGAAGCCGATGAAGGCGGGGCCGGCCAGAAGACCCAGATAGCCGAGGCTGACGACCGAGGCGACGGCCGGACCGGGCGCTGTGGGATTGATGCGGCCGGCGGCCATGAACAGCACCGGTGCCGCATTGGAGGCCCCCAGCCCCACCAGCGCGAACCCCGCCAGCGCGCCGATCTGCCCGGCCGGGCTGGGGCCGGTCAGCGCCACAGTGATGGCCAGCCCGACGGCTGCCGTCAGCGTGCCGACGACCATGACCCGGCGTTCTCCGAAGCGGCGCACCAGCCCGTCGCCGGCAAAGCGCCCGCTGGCCATGGCGGCGGAGAAGGCGCCATAGCCAAGGCCGGCGGCGGCAAGATCGAAATCGCGATAGCCGGAAAGGAACAGTGCGCTCCAGTCCATCATGGCGCCTTCGGTCATGAACAGGATGAAGCACAGCAGGCCCAGCAGCAGCGCCCGCCCGCGCGGCACCACGAACGCCGGCCCGGCCGATGCGCTGCGGTGGCTGACGAGGCCGGGCCGCGCCCACAGCATGAAACCTGCCAGCAACAGGCTGGAGACACCGCCCAGCATCAGCGGTGGAACGCCCACGGCAAGCAATCCGCCAAGACACAGGGCGCCGACGAGGCCGCCGGCCGAGAACAACGCGTGAAAGCCGGATATGACCGGCTTCGGCTGTTGCGCGGCCACCGTCAGCGCTTGTGCGTTGACCGACACATCCAGCGCCCCGATCGCCGCGCCGAAGACCAGCAACAGCGCCACCGCCGCCGCCGGGCTGGCGACCGCCGGCAACAGCGGCAACAGCAGCATCAGCATCGCAGTCGAGGCCAGTATGACGCTGCGACACCCGAACCGGGCGACCAGCGCGCCGGTCAGCGGCATGGTCGTGACAGAGCCGATGCCGAAGCACAGCAGCAGCAGCCCGAGCGCGGCGTGGTCGAGGCCTAGATTGTCGCGCATCACCGGCACCAGCGGCGCAAAAGTCGCGTTACCGAGGCCAAGGCCGAGAAACGAGATACGCGTGGCGCCGATGGCGCCCGCCGGCAGCACGGGCGCTGCCTCGGCCGCGCCGGCACGGGTCGTCGGGGTCATGATGGGCCTTGGGTTGTGCTGTGCCGCCTCGGGCAGGCGGATGGGCGGAGATTCAGGTGAGGGGCGTCATCACGCCCTTGCGATAGGCCGGGCGGGCGGTCAGGCGGCGATACCAGTCTTCAAGATGGGGCAGCGTCGGGCGGGCCGCCGGCAGTCCGAACCAGCCATAGACGATTGCACCAAGCGGAATGTCGGCGGTCGTCAGCCGGTCGCCGGCGAGAAAGGGCCGGTCGGCGAGAGCTGCATCGGCAATCGCCAGCTTCGCGCCGGTGGCTTCCAGGCTGGCGGCGATGGCTGCCGGATCGCGCTTTTCCGGCGGCGTGCGCACGAGGCCGACGAAGGCCGGCCCGAACAGCGGCTGCACGGTGGTGGCGGTCCAGTCCATCCATTGATCGGCGATGGCGCGTTGCGCCGGATCGTCCTGCCACAGGGTGCCGCTGCCGTAGCGGGCCGCGAGATAGCGCACGATCGCGCCGGATTCCCAGACCGTCAGGGCGCCGTCCTGTAGTGTCGGAACCAGTCCGTTGGGGTTAAGTGCGCGATAGGCAGGGTCGCCGACGATGCCGAAGGGACCGCCGGCATCGCGGCGCTCGTAGGCGAGCCCGAGTTCCTCAAGACACCAGACGGCCTTGCGCACATTGCCGGAGTTTGCCCGGCCCCAGATCGTCAGCATCGCGGTCACATCCATATCCGTGTGGAGGGGCGCCGGCACCATGCGCTGAGGGCCGTTGCCTGACAAGAGGCGGCGCCGCTGTCGCCGGGAAGGGCCGGCGGCGGGCGCATGCGGGTAGCTTATGCCCGGTTTGTCGGGGCTTGCGCAAGCGATAAACGAATGATATTCGTTTCAAAGTGAATATCATTCGTTTATCAGTTTCCTTATCCATGGAACCCGGTCATGAGCGCCCTGCGCAGTTTGTCCGCCCGTGACTTTCTCCGACACCCGTTGTCACGCCGCGCGCGGCTTCGCGCCGCTTTGGCCGGATTGTTGCTGGCGACCGGTTCCGCTGCGGCGGAAACCGGGGCTGCGGATGCGAACGCATGCGATGGCCCGGCCTTGTCCCACCTGCTGCAGCGGCCGGGCGGCTGCCTTGCCTACGACGATGTCGGCCACGGTCCGGTGATCGTTCTGGTCCCGGGCCTCGGCGATACCCGGGGAGAATATCGCTTTCTGGCACCGTTGCTTGTTGCCGGGGGATACCGTGTCGTCAGTCTCGATCTGCGCGGACACGGCGGCTCCTCCATCGGCTGGGACGATTACAGCGCCCGTGCGCTCGGTGGGGATGTCATTGCGCTGATACGGCATCTCGCCGCCGGTCCGGCTATTCTGGTCGGGACTTCGATGGGGGCGGCGGCTGTCGTTGCTGCTGCGGCAGAGGCACCGGACGTGGTGTCCCGTCTGGTGCTGATCGGCCCCTTCGTGCGTGACGTGCCACCTGCCTCCCGGCTTCAGGGCTTGTTGCAGGGGTTGGTCATCAAGGCCGGGTTCGCCGGGCCATGGGGGCCAACCGTCTGGGGTTGGTTCTACGGATCGCTCCATGTCACCAGGCCGGCCGATTTCGCGGCTTATCGCGCGGCGCTGGTGGCCGGTCTTGCCCGTCCCGGCCGGATGGCCGCTGTGAAGGCGATGATCGCGGCGAGCAAGGCGGATATCGAAGCGATGCTGCCACGCGTCGAGGCGTCGGCGCTGGTGGTGATGGGAGATCGCGATCCCGACTTCGCCGATCCCGGCGCGGAAGCGCGGCTGGTTGCCGGGCAGCTGGGTGCACGGGTAGCAATGATGCCGGGTACGGGCCATTATCCGCAGGTGGAACGGCCGGCCGCGGTCGCGCGCGCCATTATGGCGGCGGCTGGGGTGGACCGCTGATGGCACGCGCCGGTCTGGACACCGCCCGGGTCATCGAAGCAGCCGCTCGCATCGCCGATGCCGAAGGGCTGTCCGCCCTGACCATCGCGCGGCTCGCCGCCGATCTCGGGGTGCGGCCCTCGTCTTTATATAATCATGTCGATGGGCTGCCGGGCATCGAACGCGCGCTGGCCTTGCGCGGCCTTGCATTGCTGCACGCCGATATGAGCCGGGCTGCCGTCGGCCGGGCGGGCGAGGCGGCGCTGGTGGCAATTGCGCTGGCCTACCGCGCCTTTGCGCGGGCTCATCCCGGCCTCTATGCGGTCAGTCTCGCGGCGCCAGCCCGCGACGACGCCGCGCATCAGGCGGCGGGGGCCGCTGTCGTGGAAATCGTCATGGCGGTGCTGGCGGGGTTCGGCCTGCCGCCGGAGGACACCGTCCATGCCGTGCGGGGCCTGCGCAGCCTTATTCATGGCTTCGTATCGCTGGAGGCTGCGGGCGCCTTCGGGCTCGATCTGGATGTCGGTGCGTCGTTCCGTTTCGCGCTCGATGCGTTCTGCGCCGGACTGCGCCATCTGCCGACGGAGACCTCTGCCTGAGGCGTTTCAGCCGAGGGTCGTCGTACGCTCGGTTTCGGTCCGCACCGCTGCCAGAGCCGCTGCGGCGGCGGCATCGCCCGGCACCAGACGCAGGACGTGGGCATAAGCGGCTTCTGCGTCTTCGCGCGCGCCGGCCTGTCGGCTCAGCGCGGCGAATTGCAGCCAGCGGTCCGCCGCACCCGGGGCAAAGCGCAGGCCGGCTTCGCAGGCTGCGGCAGCCTCGGCAAAGCGTGCCTCCGCGGCCAGCCGGTCGGCAATCGCAAACCGGCCGCCGGCGCGGCTGCGCGTCAGCAGGCCCACCTGCTCGGCTGCACGCAGCGCCGGCTCGGGCGGGCGGCGGCTACCGTCCGTCCGCTGGCGGGTGCCGAGTGGCCAGATCGCCACATCCGCGCCGTGGAGGGTGACCGGCCCGGCCGGGGAAACGGCATCGAGCCGCAGCACCCCGGCTTCCGCGTGCTGCGGGATCAGCAGTTCCGCGACAACGGACCGGATGGCCGTCGCATCGGCTTCAGGCGCTGGCGGCAGCACAACGCGGCTCCGACCCAGAACACCGTCTGCGGCATCGGTGACGCGGACGACGAACGCCGTCGTCTCCCGTATATCGGTCGCCGCGAGCTGAAACCGGACACTGGCCCGGCCGGCCGGAAACCGGCTGAGCGGGGCGAAGAAGGTGGTTCCGCCTTCTGCCGGGGTGAAATGAGCGGCGGGCAGCTGGCGGTGAAAGGCGCGGCGGCGGGCCGGCAGGCGCGGCAGGCGAACGGTGCGGTCGAACAGGGCCCGGCGGACACCTTCCACCGCGTGCCGGTGGTGCTTGAGATAAACGGCACTGTCCGGCGAAATCGCCAGCAACTGCCCCGTTGCTTCAAGCGCCTCGCGCCAGCGATCCTGCTTCATCAGGAAGCTCGACCAGTGAAACAGCACGACCGGCAGGTGCCCGCCCATGGCAAGCGCGATGCGGAAGTGCTCTTCCGCTTCCCCGGTCCGCCGCAGCCGGGCGAGAAGTTCGGCGGTTTCAATCTGATACCACGGCTCGGCAGGGCAAAGGGCCAGCGCACGCCGCATCATGTCCAGCGCCTCGGGCGCCGCGCGCTTTGGCAGGGCATTCGCGCGCAGTGTGAGATAGCGGGCGGAGCTTTCGCTGCGGGCGGCGATGTCCCGTTCGCAGGCGGCAGCATCGAAGGTATTGTCCGCGATGGTGCGAAGCGTGGGGGCCAGTATCTTCAGTTCGTGCATCAGCGCGATGCACGGATGGCCGCCATAGGGCACCCGCACCAGACGCGTGCGCATGGCACGCGCGATCATCTCGGCATGGCGGCGGTCGCCGTCGTGCGGATCATAGAAGATCAGGGCCTCGGTGCGCGGATCGAGCGGCAGGTCGTCCCATGGAAAGCGCAGGCTGCGGGCGATATCGCGCCAGCGCCGCTCCCATCGCAGGCGCCGGATATCGCCGGAAAACTGGGGCGAGAAGGCTGCCGCCACATCCGCCCCGAGCAGGCCGGAAAAGCGGACGGCGGCATAGCCGCCCATGCTGCTGCCATAGGTAATGACGCGCCGGCCGGCGGGAATGGCGGCGCGGACCCGGGCCAGGATTTCCGGCATCTCAGGGTACTGATACCAGGCGTTTGTGCCATGAATGAAGTGATAGGCCGGAATGTCGTGCTTGCGCAGGAAGGCTTCGCCGAAACCGGGGCGCGGGAGCGAGGGGATATCGGCAAAGGAATCGAACGTGACGAACACGCAGTCGGTGCGCGCGCCGGGCACGCAGACGACTTTCAGCGTTTCTGATTCATGGAAGACCTGCCGGCTTTCGTCGGCCGGAAGTTCGTCGTGCGCCATCGAGCGCCAGCCCCAATGTCTCCGGAGCATGACCAGCCTCGCAGGGCCGGTCCGCCAGGGCCGGGTGCCGCAGTGCACCGGCCTTGTGTCATGCCTCTGAAAGCGGGTTTAGAGAACGCGGGCGAAGGCTGTCAACCGAACCGCGCTCCGTGGTGCTTTACGGACGTGTAACTATGTGGCCCGGCTGCACTTGCGCCAGTAAGGCGAGTCGGGCAATCGTGACCCGTCTCTTGCAGGAAGACAGGCTAATGGTGCGTTTGATCGGTCGATCGATAATGGCAGCAGCCATGCTGGTGCCGCTGGCGGCGTGCGGAACGCTGCCGCAGGTCGGCCCCAGCGCGTCGGACATTGCCAATCAGGCCGCGGATACCCGCACGGCGCAGTTCCTGCTGGTCGATATCGATCCCACCGTGCTGTCGATCGCCCGCTCGCGCGCGCCGGACAGCTTCTACACCAGCTTCGGTGCGTCTTCGCCCTCCGTCAGCCCGCAGCTCGGCATCGGCGACATGGTGCAGGTCACCATCTGGGAGGCCGGCCCCGGCGGCCTGTTCTCCACGCCACTCACCACCAGCGGCTTCTCGTCGGGCTCTGCAAACACCACCATTCCGCCGCAGGTCATCAGCACCAACGGCAAGATTTCGATCCCGTTCGCCGGCGAAATCCAGGCTGCCGGCCGCACCACCGAGCAGGTGCAGAACGCTATTGCCGAGGCGCTGGGCCGCAAGGCTGTGCAGCCTCAGGTGCTCGTCACCATGGTCAAGCAGGTCAGCAACACCGTCACCATCACCGGTGAGGTGGCGGCCGGCGCCCGCGTGCCGCTGTCGCTGACCGGCGATCGCCTGCTCGATATCATCGCCAGCGCCGGCGGCGTTCGCTCGCCGGTCAGCGAGACCGTGGTCCAGCTCTCGCGCGGCCGGCGCACGGAGCGCGTGCCGCTGCAGCAGGTCGTCGATAATCCGCGCGAGAACATCTACATGCGCCCCGGCGACGTGGTGACGCTGGTGCGCGATCCGCAGGTGTTCCTTGCCTATGGTGCCACCGGCAGCAATGCCGAAGTGCCGTTCACGTCCGTGGACATGACATTGTCCAACGCGCTGGTGAAGGCCGGTGGCCTGATCGACAACCGGTCGGATGCCGCCGGCGTGTTCGTGCTGCGCTATGAGCCGGATTTCATCGCCAGCAAGCTGCGGCCCGGCAGCCCGCTCGTCCACCCGGGCGAGATGACGCCGGTGATGTACCGCCTCGACCTGCATCAGGCGAACAGCATGTTCATGGCCAGCCGCTTCCCGATCTTCGACAATGACGCCATCTATGTGTCGAACGCGCCGCTGACGAACGTGCAGAAGGCCATGCAGATCTTCACGCTCATCTCCGGCCCGACGGGCACCACGGCTTCGTTGTACAACGCGCTCAACTGATCTTCCTGAGCCGGTTTCGACGCCTTTCCGACCCCGCTGCCTTCCCGGCAGCGGGGTCGTTGCTTTTTTCGGCGCCGAAACGACAGAAATGCCATGCCTGCCCGACTTGTGCCGTCTTCGCATGGGATGTTTTCGCCGCAGCCCCGCAGGGCAAAAAGCCCGTTTCCTCGCAGGTCGAATCCTCTTCATATTGGTTCGGCCATAATTGATGCTCTGGCAGACGACAAACCCGTCCGGAAACCGCATTGCAGACTGCGGAGACCGGCGAACGGGCGGGCTTTATCTGTGCCGGGGCAACCGAAAATGAAGGTGAACGCCCGATGCCACACGATACGCCCCTGATTGCAACCATCGTCGGCGGGCTCGTGCTGGCCTTTGTCTTCGGCGCGATAGCCAACCGGCTGCGGCTGCCGCCTCTGGTGGGCTATCTGGTGGCGGGCGTGCTGGTGGGGCCGTCGACGCCGGGCTTCATGGCAGACCCGGAACTGGCCGCCGAACTGGCCGAAATCGGCGTGATCCTGCTGATGTTCGGTGTCGGCCTGCACTTCTCGCTGAAAGACCTGCTGTCGGTGCGCGGCATCGCCGTGCCGGGCGCGGTGGCGCAGATGGGCCTCGCCACGGTGCTTGGCTGCGGCATGGGGTTGCTGCTCGGCTGGCCGCTCGGCGGTTCGCTGGTGTTCGGCCTCGCCCTCTCGGTCGCCTCCACGGTCGTGCTGCTCAAGGCGCTGCAGGAGCGGCGCATGATCGAGACCGAGAAAGGGCGCATCGCGGTCGGCTGGCTCATCGTTGAAGATCTCGCGATGGTGCTGGCGCTGGTGCTGATCCCGGCCACCGCCTCCATCATGGGCGGCAAGAGCGAGATGCACGATCCGCTGCTGGCGACGGTCAGCCGGTGGATGGGCATGGACCTCGGCATCGGCGGGGCCATCGTGCTCACGCTTGTGAAGGTGGCGGCCTTCGTGGGCGTCATGCTGGTGATCGGCCGGCGCCTTATTCCGTGGTTCCTGCACTGGATCGCCTATACCGGCTCGCGCGAACTGTTCCGTCTTGGCGTGCTGGCCATCGCGCTCGGGGTTGCCTTCGGCGCGGCGAAGCTGTTCGGCGTGTCGCTGGCGCTGGGCGCGTTCTTCGCCGGCATGGTGCTGTCGGAAAGTGAACTCAGCCACCGCGCGGCGGAAGAAAGCCTGCCGCTGCGCGACGCCTTCGCGGTGCTGTTCTTCGTTTCCGTCGGCATGATGTTCGACCCGGCAAGCGTCCTGCGCAGTCCGTTGCCGGTGCTGGCGACGCTGTTCATCATCCTGATCGGCAAGTCGGTCGGCGCATTCCTGATCGTGCGGGTGTTCGGCCGCTCCGTGCGCACCGCGCTGACCATCTCGGCCTCACTGGCGCAGATCGGCGAATTCTCCTTCATTCTGGCGGAACTGGGCGTGGCGCTGAACCTGCTGCCACGGGAAGGGCGCGACCTCATCCTTGGCGGCGCGCTGCTTTCAATCGTGCTCAATCCGCTTGCCTTCTATGCCAGCGACCGGATCGCCGACTATATCGAGGGTCGCCAGCCGCGCCCCGCCGCGAAGCCGGAAGAAAGCGTGGCGGGTGGCACGGAAGCCGCTCCGGCGGCGCCGGTGGTCGAGGAGCCGAAGGCTGCCAAGGCCGCCGAGGAAGACGATGCGCCAAGGCCGGTCCTGACGGCGCTGACAGGGCACACGGTGCTGGTGGGCTATGGCCGTGTCGGCAAGCTGGTGGGGGCCGATCTCGTTGCACGCGGCCTGCCGGTTCTGGTGGTGGAGGATTCTGCCCGACAGGTTCTGGCGTTGCAGTCGGAAGGCATCGAGGCGCTGGCCGGCAATGCGGCGGCTGGCGGCGTGCTGGAGTTCGCCAACCTGCCGGCGGCGGCCAGTCTGGTCGTGGCCATTCCCAATGCCTTCGAGGCGGGGCAGGTCGTGGAGCAGGGACGGCGGGCCAATGCCCGGTTGTTCATTCTGGCCCGCGCCCATTCCGATGCCGAGGTCGAACACCTGAAACAGCATGGCGCCGACGGCGTCATCATGGGCGAACGCGAGATTGCCCGCGAAATGCTGCAGCGGCTGGCCAGCCGCCGCGCCGACGGCGATGAGCCGGGCGAAGAGACCCCGCCGCCGGCTCCCGTCGCCGAGACCGCACCGGCCGTCACTGAACCGGAGCATCAGACCGCCGAAACAGAAGCAGAGGCGTCGGCGGCTGTTACGGAGACGGCCGATGCCGCTCCGGTCTCTGAGCCAGCGCCGGCGGAGCCGCGGTCCGATGAGACCGCTGCCGGGGACACCGGCAGGCCGGAGGAGCCGTCGGCCGGGCGAGGCGCGGCGTAGTCTAAAAAAAGCGCCGGCTTTTTCTGGCCGGCGCCTTTTTATTGTGGTGTTGAGAAAGCGTGCCGGCGCGCAATCAGCCCAGAACGGCGCGGGCTATGATGTTGCGCTGAATTTCCGACGAGCCTTCGTAGATGCGGAAGATGCGCACGTCGCGGGCGTAGCGTTCCAGAGGCAGATCGCGGGTGAAGCCGTAGCCGCCGTGAATCTGCAAGGCCTTGTCGGTGACGCGACCGGCCATTTCGGCTGCAAACAGCTTCACCATTGCTGCTTCAAGGCTGAAGCGCTCGTGCGCCACGCGCCGGGCGGTGGCGGCATCCGCCAGACCGCGCGCGGCGGCGATATCCACCGCCATGTCGGCGATCATCCATTGCAGGCCCTGAAACGCGGCGATGGGGTGCCCGTCCACCACGCGCGTCTTCGCCCATTCCCGCGCCGCGCCGAGGGCCGCTTCTGCAATGCCGACTGCGCAGGCAGCGATGTCGAGGCGCCCGGCATCCAGCGTCTTGAGCGCGGTGCGGAAGCCGGAGCCTTCGGGACCAAGGCGGCTGGCATCGCTCACGAAGCAATCGAACACGACTTCGAAGACATGGCCGCCCTTGAGACCCATGGTGCGTTCGGCGCCGGCAACCGTGATGCCGCCGGCGGCGGGTTCCACCACGAAGGCGGAAATGCCGCGTGCGCCGGCCGTTCTGTCGGTCTTGGCATAGACGACAATGAAATCGGCCTCGCCGGCATTGGAAATGAAGTGCTTGGTGCCCTTGATGCGCCAGCCGTCGCCTTCCCGGGTGGCGAAGGTCGTCATGTCGGCGGGGTTGGAGCCGGCACCGGGTTCGGTCAGGGCGAACGCCCCCAGCAGTTCGCCGGTTGCCGCGCGCGGCAGCCAGTGCTGCTTCTGCGCTTCCGAACCGCCATGAACGATGGAGTCGGTCGCCAGCCAGTGGGCCGTGACCATGGAGGCGGTCGAGCCGCAGGCGCCGGCAACCAGCGCGATGGATTCAAACAGCGTCCACGCATCCACGCCCGGCCCGCCATGTTCGGCCGGCAGGTTCAGCCCCATCAGTCCCATTTCACCGAGCGCCGGGCGGTGGCAGGTGGCAAACAGGCTGGCCTCGTCGATCTCGGCGGCGCGCGGCACCAGAACCTCGCGGCAGAAAGCTTCGATGCCGGCAACGACTTCGGCATCGGCGTGATGGCGGCTCATGACTGAAAATCCCCTCGGGGGCGGAAAGGCCGCCGGACGATGGCGTGCCTTTCCGCCGGTCTCTTTTCTCTGTCAGGTTCAGGCCGCCGGCCCGCGCCATGCGGCTGCGGGGTCGGCGGAGATCGTGGCGGTGTCGCCGCCAAGGCGCGGGGCGGGGGCAAGGTTGCCGCGCGGGGCGCTGCTGAAGTGCGCCGGCTGCTCGGGCACGGCAAGGGGCCCGAGCGCCGGGTGCGCCACGGTCTGCGTCACCGGTCGTCCGCGCCGGGCGGCGGCATCGAGCGCGCCCAGCGTATCCTGCACCTCGGCCGCCGGAACGCCCGCGGCCACGAGCGCCGCCACCGCCTGCCCCGGAGACAGAGCCAGCGACCATGCCTCGATCCCGGCGCGCAGCGCAGCCTCGTTGGCCAGCCGGTCGGGATCGGAGCCGAAGCGCGGGTCGTCAGCCATCTCCGGCCGGCCAATGACGGCACAGAGCGTGGCGAACAGCTTGTTGTTCAGAACCGCCAGCACGAAGCTGCCACCATCGGCCCGGAAGGCACCGAACGGCGCCGACAGCGGATGCCGGTTGCCGACGCGCATGGGGGCCGTGCCGGAGGCCAGCGCCCGGGCGACGACCAGCGGCTGCAGGGCCATCATCGAATCGAACATCGATACGTCGATGCGCCGACCGATGCCGGTTCGCTCCCGCTCATAGAGCGCGGCGAGAATGGCCCACGAGCCGAAAAGCCCGGATACGACATCGGCGATGGATTCACCCACCAGTGTCGCCTCGCCGGCCGGATCGCCCGTTATGTGCATCAGCCCGCTCATGGCCTGCACGATGATATCGTAGGCCGGACGGCCGGCATCGGGGTTGTCCTGACCGAAGCCCGAGACCGAGGCATAGACCAGCCGGGGATTGAGCGCCGAAAGCGCGTCCCAGCCGAGCCCCAGCTTGTCGGCGACGCCGGGGCGGAAATTTTCCACCACGACATCCGCCGTCTGGGCCAGCCCAAGGGCCACCGCCTTGTCGCCGGGCTGTTTCACGTCCAGCACGACCGAGCGCTTGCCCCGGTTGACGGCTTCGAAGATCACCGACGAGCCGTCCCCATGGAACGGCCCGACATGGCGATAATCGTCGCCACCCGGCGCTTCCACCTTGATGATGTCGGCGCCGAGATCGGCAAGCAGCGCGGTGGCATAAGGCCCGGCCAGCACGCGGGTGAAATCCAGCACCCGCACGCCGTCGAGAGGCCGGCGACCGTCCGCCGCCGTGCTCACTTCAGGATGCCCGGCAGGTCGAGGCCCTTTTCCTTCGCCCAGTCCACCGCGATGTCGTATCCGGCGTCGGCATGGCGCATCACGCCGGTGGCGGGATCGTTCCACAGCACACGGGCGAGCCGCCGGCTGGCAGCTTCCGTGCCGTCGGCAACGATCACCATGCCGGCATGCTGCGAGAAGCCCATGCCCACGCCGCCACCGTGATGCAGCGAAACCCACGTGGCGCCGGAGGCGCAGTTGAGGAGTGCGTTCAGCAGCGGCCAGTCGGAAACGGCATCCGAACCATCCTGCATCGCTTCGGTTTCGCGGTTCGGCGAGGCGACCGAGCCGGAATCGAGATGGTCGCGGCCGATCACGATCGGCGCCTTCAGTTCGCCCTTCGCCACCATTTCATTGAAGGCGAGGCCGAGGCGGTGGCGGTCGCCGAGACCGACCCAGCAGATGCGCGCCGGCAGGCCCTGGAAATGGATGCGCTCGCGCGCCATGTCCAGCCAGTTGTGCAGGTGCGGATTGTCCGGGA
>DAIPYB010000035.1:0-2618 GCA_036782955.1 Pseudoxanthobacter sp.
TTCGTGGCCGTCGTCGGGGCGGTGACGGTGGCGCGGTGTTCAACGGTGAACCAGTCGCCGCCGGCCTGAAGGGTCAGCTGGGCGGCGCGCAGCATCAGCCCGCTTTCCACGTCATTGCGCGGCGTGGACGGGTTGCCGGCGAAGCTGACGCGCCAGCGTCCCGGGCCGGTCTGCTGGTCGGAATAGCCGAAGCCGGCCGTCAGCGGCTGATAGGGCGTGGGGCCCGGCGCCGTGGCGCAGGCGGCCAGCAGCAACAGCGGCAGGGCAACCGGCAAGGCCCGCAGAACCGGCAAGGCCCGAAGAAGCGGCTGAAAAGGGGAAGCGGAAAAGAGCGGGCGCATGGCAAACCTCGCCTGGAAAGCTGCCGCCGAAAGCCGGGCAGCACGGCCTGCAGATCGCTGTCCGGGCATGCAGCACTGCGACCTGTGCACATGATCTGCCTCCCGAATCCGGCCCTTTGAAGGGGATCAGAGGCAGGCGCGCGCCACCACCGTGTTGCGGCCGGCGGCCTTGGCGGCATAAAGCGCCTGATCGGCGGTTTCCACCAGATCTTCCAGCGGCCGGCCCGGCACGGGCAGCGTGCTGGCGGCGCCGATGGAGACCGTCGTGCCCGGCAGGTTCCGGTCACCCAGCCGCGCGCTTTCGTCTTCCATGCCGGCGCGGATTTTCTCCGCGATGAGCTGGGCACCGGCAAGATCGGTATCCGGCAGCACCACGGCGAACTCCTCGCCGCCATAGCGCGCGCCGAGGTCGGCCGGACGGCGGATGCTGCGCTGGATGACCTGCCCCAGCGTCTGCAGCACCGTGTCGCCACGGGCATGGCCGAAGGAATCGTTCAGCCGCTTGAAGTGATCGGCATCGATCAGGAGCAGCGCCAGCGGCGAGCCGGTGCGCGCCGTGCGCCGCCACTCCCGCGACATCACCTCGTTGAAACGGCGCCGGTTGGCGAGGCCGGTCAGGGCGTCGGTGATGGCCATCTCGGCCATCTCGGATTCCGCCGCCAGCCGGCGGTGAAGCTCGTGCCGCAGCAGCACCGCCAGCGTAACCAGCCCGATGCAGGCACTGATCGCCATTGATCCCATTATAACGACGCGCATGCCCCAGACGGCGTAGATTTCGCTGAGCGGCTGGCCGACCACGACCATCAGCGGCATGTCGGGCACGGGGCCGAAGATGAAGAGCTGCCGGGTGCCGTGCAGCGGCGATGGTGCGATGATCTCCCCGCTGCCCTGCCGGCTCACTTCGGTGAACAGCGGCAGGCTGGCGATTTCCCGACCGATGTCGCCGTGGCCGTCGGAGGAAGGATCGCGGGCAATCAGCTGGCCCTGCGTGCGGGCGAGGGCCAGCGTGGAGAGCCGGCTGTGCGGGGTGTGGCGGAAAACGGCGCGGAAATAATCGATCGGCACGGTCATGGCGACCACGCCGGCAAAGCGGCCGCTTGCATCGGTAACGCGGCGCGACAGCGCGATCGACTCCACCCCCGGATTGAGGCGGCTCATGAACGGCGCGCTGACATAAATGCCTGTGTTGGGATCGTCTCGCTGGGCACGGAAATAATCGCGGTCCGCGAGATTGGCATCGCGCGGCGGAAAACGGGCGGCATCAAGCGCGATGTTGCCATCGGGCGCGACCATGAACATCGAGCCGGCGCGCCCGAGATAGCGCGCCGTGCGGGCGAGAACCTCATGGCGCGCGCGCGGGTCTAGGGCTGCGATGTTGGGGTCGCTGAGATCGCCGGCCACCACCTGCAGCACCAGATCGAGCTGCCCGAGGTGGCTGGCCACCTCGTTGGCCACGGCCGCGCGCAGATTGGCACCGCTCTGCCGCGCGATGGACATGGCATCGACGCGTTCCTCGTAGAGCGCATAGCCGACGAGGGCCAGAATGATGGTGCACAATATAAGACTGCCGGCGACGAGATGACGGGCAATCAGCGGCAGGTCCGGCGGACCGCGATCACCGTTTTCGGGCATTGCATCCGGGCTGTTCGTATGCGGTCCGGCTTTCATCCTCGCCGCCTCAGCGCGTCACTTCTCCTGCCGGAACGGTCAGCGACATGTTCTCGCCTGATCCTGCCGGGCATGATGGGCAATGCCGGTTCTGTTCTCGTTTCCCCGGGAAGCATTTCCTGTTTTACCGGGCCTGTCCAGTCTTGCCGCCGGCTGCCCGCAGCAACGATGTCGCAGCGGCAGCCGGTCAGACGATGAAAAAATCGTCATGATCGAGACTAAGCCCTGTCGACAGCTTGGCAATCTGCGTTGCAGTTCCCGCGCCGGAGCCATCGGCATCATAGGACAGGATACCGGAGCGCGGATCGTAGAGGATGCGGTCCGAGGCATCGGTTGCCGCCGGGCCGGTATTGAATGCAGCAGCGGCAAGCGTGCGTCCGGCGGCACCGAGAGCGGTGAAGACGGCATTGTCGAGTTGCAGAGTGTCGTCGGCGACGGAAAAGTCCGTGATCCGGTCGATACCGGCATCGCGCAGCGGGGTGGCAAACAGGAAAATGTCCGCCCCCGTGCCACCGGTCAGGGTGTCGTTTCCGGCTCCGCCGGAAAGCGTGTCATTGCCGCTTCCGCCGCTCAGGGCATTGGCGGCATCGTCGCCGGTGATGCGATCGG
>DAIPYB010000035.1:2718-12660 GCA_036782955.1 Pseudoxanthobacter sp.
GACAGGATATCGCTGCCGCTGCCGCCGTCGATGCTGTCCGCCCCGGCGCCGCCGATGAGGGAATCGTTGCCCGCTCCGCCGGTCAGGGTGTCGTTCCCGGCTCCGCCGGAAAGCGTGTCGTTGCCGCTTCCGCCGCTCAGGGCATTGGCGGCATCGTCGCCGGTGATGCGATCGGCGAAGGCCGAGCCGATGACGGTCTCGACGCCACTCACGCGGTCGCCCTGCGCATCGCCACCGCTGCCCTTGCCGGTTGCGAGGCTGATGGTGATGGCGGCTTTGGAGGCGGAATAGGACAGGATATCGCTGCCGCTGCCGCCGTCGATGCTGTCCGCCCCGGCGCCGCCGACGAGGGAATCGTTGCCCGCTCCGCCGGAAAGCGAATCGTTGCCATTGCCGCCCGAGAGAGTGTCGGCGCCGCCGCCTCCGCTCAGGGTGTCGTTGCCATTGCCGCCGCGCAGGGCATTGGCGGCGGCGTTGCCGGTGATGCGGTCCGCGAAGGCCGAGCCGATGACGGTCTCTACGCCGGTCACGCTGTCGCCCTCGGCATCGCCGCCACGGCCCTTGCCGGTCATGAGACTGAAGGTGATGGCGGCCTTGGAGGCTGAATAGGACAGGGTATCGCTGCCGCTGCCGCCATCAATGCTGTCCGCCCCGGCGCCGCCCTCCAGCGTGTCGTTGCCTGCGCCGCCTTTCAGGGTGTCGTTGCCGCCCAGACCGCGCAGCAGGAAAGCGGCAGTGGCGCCGGCAACGTTCAGAAGGTCGGCCTTCGCCGAGCCTGTCAGGGTGCCTCCGGTATCCAGAGGATCGCCGCTGCCGGCGGCAGGCAGGAGAGGATCGAGATAAGCGAGCTTATTCTCGTTCGTCGTCGTCCAGTCGTCCTTCAGGATGCCGCCGGTGTCGCCGGAATTCGGATTCCACGACCAGTATGTCCACGCCGGCCCTGTCTGGCCGACGCCCAGATCGCTCTTGCCGTCGTTGTTGAAGTCCCCGCCGAGATAGGCCGTGAGCGCATCGAGCCACGCGGCGTCCTTGGGGTCGACCAGCTTGGTGCCGAACTCGCCGACATAGACGGGCGCGATGCCTTCCTGGAAAATGTAGCCCCACATCTCGGTGAACTTGGCGGGAAGGCCGGCGGCGAAGTCGCTGCCCTCGAACCACGGCTGCTCGTGCACTGAGTTTGGATAATCGTGGGCGGAATAAACCAGCTTGTTGGCGACCTTGAGCGTGATCGGGTGATCGCGCACGCCCATCAGGTTGCCGCCCCACCAGTAATTGTTGCCCTCGTAGACGCTGATGCCCTCAACGAAGATCAGCCAGCCGGGATTGACGGCGCCGATGGCATCGCCGGCCGCAGTCGCGGCGCGGGCCCAGTCGTTGACGCCGCCGTCGCCCCACGTGCCGTTATAGGGCTCGTTGTGCAGGTCGGCGCCGATGACGGAGGCATTGCCGGCATAGCGCGCGGCCAGCATCTGCCAGTCGGCGATCCAGTCCTTCTCGCTGTACTGGTCGTTGTACCACAGGCCGTTGGCCGAGGTGCCGGTGCCGGATTCGCTGCGGTGGTGGTCGAGGATGATGCGCATGCCGATCTCGTCGGCATAGGCCACGATGCGGTCCATCACCTCAATGGGCGTCAGTCCGGCAAGGTCGGGGCTCTTGGAATAGTCGATGCCGCCCGGCAGCGCGGTGGCGTGCAGCATTTCGCTGGAGAAGGGCAGGCGGATCGTGTTGAAGCCGAGTTCGGCCATCTGATCCATCATGTCCTTGTAGCCGCGCGCCCACAGGCCATGGGGGGCCATGGTATCGGCCTCGAAGCCGAACCAGTTGACGCCGGCGATCTGCACGGCTTGTCCCGCGGCGTTGACGATCTGGTTGCCGGAGGTTGAAAGCCGGCTGGCCGCCGGATCGACGGCCTTGTCGTCGTCTACGATCGTGCCTGTCGCCGAAGCGGTGGCAATGGCGGCGCCGTTTGCAGACGACAGCGTGATCGTGAAGGCCTCGTTGCCTTCGTGCCGGCTGTCGCCGATGGCGTCGATGCGGATCGTCTTGCTGGTTTCGCCCGGCGCGAAGGTGAGGGTGCCGGAGGCGGCGGTGTAGTCGGAACCGGCCTGTGCCGTGCCGTCCGCCGTCTTCCATGCCACCGTCACGGCCTTGTCGGAGGCCGCCGACAGCGTCACGGTGAACAGGCCGCTGCCGCCGTCCTGCGCATCGCCCTCGGCAAACTGTATGCCGGAGATCGCCAGCGTGGGCAGTTCCGTTTCCGGAGGGGTTGCCACCTCCGTCGCCGTTCCGTTGAGCACGAAGCTGCTCGCCACCGCGCCGGCCGGCCCGGAGGCGGCCTGAAAGCCAAACGACACAGTTCCACCGCTGCCGACCGCGCCGTTCCACGCCGCGTTGGCGATGACATAGTGCGGGCCGGTGTGGCTGACGATGCGCGCATTCCACAGCGATGTGATTTCGAAGTCGGAATCGAACTCCACGACCCATTCGTTCAGGGCCGTGCTGCCGGCGCTGACGGTGATTTCCGCCGTGAATCCGGCGTCCCAGGCGTTCTGCACGGCAAAGGCAAGGCCAGCCTTGTCCTGCGCCGCACCGGAAACGGATTTGGGTTTGTCAGCCATGAGCCCCTCTCCGACTGCGTAATACGCACACCCCCGACGTACATCGCCGCGTCCGCCTCCGGCGAAGGCCGGCAGCACAGGCAACGGGCCGCCCGGAACCTGCCCGGCTCCCGCAGCGGGCAGCATCTTTTGCCTGCAAGACCCGTCCGCAGGGCGGGCCTTGCACGACCGCCTGACGATGACGGTCCGATTGTCTGTCAGTCAATAACGGCATAAGGCGGGCAATTGTATCCGCAAGATGCCGTACCGCAGGTGGCAGCATTGCCACGGCAGGCGCTTAAGGTCGGATTGTCGGAAGATTACCCGGCAGAAGGCTGGCTGGGGCACCAGGATTCGAACCTGGGAATGGCGGAATCAAAATCCACTGCCTTACCACTTGGCTATGCCCCATCGCGCGCCGGGCGCGACCCCTATCTAGCGGGAAGCATCCGCGCCCGCAAGGCGGCGGGGCGGATAAGCCCGCGCCGGCGGCCACTGGGGAAAACCCGGCCTCACAGCGGCGTGCCGTGTTCGGCTACGGGCGCCCACAACACGTCCGTGATGCGCCGGGCATCCGTGAGCAGCATTACCAGCCGGTCGAGGCCCAGCGCGATGCCGCTTGCCGGCGGCATGTGGGCAAGGGCAGCGAGAAAGTCCTCGTCGATCGGGTGCCGTTCGCCATAGAGGCGCTGCCTTTCGGCCATGTCGGCCTCGAAGCGGCGCCGCTGTTCGTCCGGGTCGGTAAGTTCGCCGAAGCCGTTGGCCAGCTCCACGCCACAGGCATAAAGCTCGAAGCGCTCGGAAAAGCGCGGATCGGACGGCTTGCGGCGGGCCAGCGCCGCTTCGCTGGCGGGGTAGTCCATCAGTGCCGTCGGCCGGCCATGGCCGAGATGCGGCTCGATCTTCTCCACCATGACACGGGTGAAGATATCGGCCCAGCGGTCGTCCGCGGCCACGCGAATGCCGGCGGTCCGCGCCGCTGCCGCGAGCACGTCGCGCTCGGGCCGGTCGGGGTCGTCCAGACTGGCGGCAAGGTCGATGCCGGCGAATTCACGGAAGGCCTCCGCCACGCTGAGGCGCTCCACGCCGGCGCGCGGATCGGCACTGCGGCCGCGAAAGCGCAGGCTGTCGGCGTCCGCGGCATCGGCACAGCGGGCCAGCAGGGCGGCGCAGTCGTCTACGAGCACGTCATAGCCGGCCCGCGCGCGATACCACTCCAGCATGGTGAATTCCGGGTGGTGCAGGTCCGTGCGCTCGCGGTTACGGAACACGCGGGCCAGCGTGAACAGCCGCTCCACGCCGCCCGCCAGCAGCTTCTTGGCGGTGAACTCCGGCGAGGTGTGCAGATAGAGGCGGGAGGGCGTGCCGTCATTGGCGATGAGCGTGGTGGCGAAGGCATGGAGATGCACTTCGTTGCCGGGCGACACCTGCAGGATCGGCGTTTCCGCTTCCACGAAGTCCTCCGCGGCAAAGCCGGCCCTGATGGCGGCGGTGATGCGGCCGCGCGCGGCGAGGCGGGGCATGCGGTCGGCCAGCACGCCTGCCTGCCAGAAAGGGGACGGGGCAGGGGAGAAAGCGGAAATCGTCATGGCATACTCTCAGCAAGGTCCCGGCAGCCTTCCGGCAAACGGTATCCGTTCGCGCCGCAGGCCCCGCCGGGCGCGGAGAATCGCACGCGCCGGGGCATGGGAAAGATTGCGGCCGGGCCGGGCAATTGATAGGGTCCGCCGCGAAATCGGGGCCGCGTGTGTCCGGCCGATCCGCAACTTTTCTAGAGGAAGTCCGCTCCGTGAAGGTCCAGGCCAGCTCGCTCCGTCAGGGTAATGTCGTCGAGGTCGACGGCAAGCTTTATGCCATTCTGCGGGCCGAGAACATCCACCCCGGCAAGGGTACGCCGGTCACCCAGCTCGACATGCGCCGCATCTCCGATGGCGTGAAGGTTTCCGAGCGCTATCGTACCACCGAGCAGGTCGAGCGCGCGTTCATCGAAGAGGTCGATTTCCAGTACCTCTATCAGGACGGCGACGGCTACACCTTCATGAACTCGGAGAACTTCGAGCAGGTGCATGTGCCCGGCGACGTGATCGGCGACGTGGCGCCCTATCTCGCCGAGAACATGACCGTGCGGCTGTCGCTGCATGAAGGTACGCCGGTTTCCATCGAAATCCCGCAGCGCGTGACGCTGGAGATCGTCGAGACCGAGCCGACCGTGAAGGGCCAGACCGCGTCGTCGTCCTACAAGCCGGCGCTGCTGTCCAACGGCGTGCGCACCATGGTGCCGCCGCACGTTTCCACCGGCACCCGCGTGGTGGTGATGACGGCCGACGGCTCCTACGTCGAGCGTGCCAAGGACTGATCCGGTTCGCCGGCAGGCAATGACGGATGAAAAAAGGGCCGGCCCGGAGGAATGCTCCGGGCCGGCCCTTTTTGTTTTGCGTCTTCTTAGTGATGGGCGCCCAGCCGGCGCAGAACCGGCAGCAGCAGCAGGAACACCACTGCCGCGCCGATGCCGAGCAGCGCCACGTTGGTGTAGACACCCGAGACCGCCGCGGCATAGGCCGCCATGGAGGAGTCCGAGCCGGGCGGAACGGTGGCGATGGAGCCGATCCAGCCGGCGGCATAGGCACCGAACGAGGTGGACAGGAACCATGCGCCAAACATCAGGCCTGTCAGGCTCGGCGGCGACAGCGACGAGATCATCGACAGGCCGACCGGCGACAGTGCCAGCTCGCCGGCGGTGATGAGGAACAGGGCCCCCAGAATCCAGAACATCGAGGCTGGCTCGCCGGAGGCTCCCGCCCGCGCTGCCCCGATGGCGATGAGCGCGAACGCGATGCCGGCGAACAGGATGCCGAGGAAGAACTTGAATCCGGTCGAAGGCTCGCGCCCGGCCGCGCCGAGGCCGCTCCAGAGCCGCGCGAACAGCGGCGCCAGTACGAGGATGAGGAATGGGTTGACCGACGTAAACATCGCCGTCGGCACCTCGTAGCCGAAGATATGACGGTCGATGGCGCGGTCGATCAGCAGCAGCACCGGGCCGTCTTTCTGCTTGAACAGTGCCCAGAAGAAGCTGGCGAACAGCACATAGATCAGGATCGCCACCAGATGGCGGCGATATTCTGGCTCAGCAGTGAAGGCGCGATAGACGACATAGCAATAGGTGATGCCGCCGCCGACCAGCATCATGGTTTTGGCGCCATCCGGCACCGCCAGCAGCCACGTCATGACCGGCACGGCGACCAGCGCGGCAATGACGACAGGCAGCACCAGCTTGGGCTTCGGGCAGACGAGCGTGGCGGGCGCGTAATGTTTCTTGCCGGTGGTGAACACCACCAGTCCGATAGCCATGCCGACGGCCGCCAGACCGAAGCCGAGGTGCCAGTCGATCTGCTGGCCGACATAGCCCACGATCAGGGTCGCCAGCAGCGCGCCGATGTTGATGCCCATGTAGAACAGCGTGTATCCGCCGTCGCGGCGCACGTCGTCGGGGCCATAGAGCTGGCCGACCACGGCGGAAACCGACGACTTGAAGAAGCCGGTGCCGATGACGATGAACGCCATGCCGAGGAACAGGCTGTCTTCGGCGAACGGCGTGGCGAGCACGATGTGGCCGGCCATGATGATGAGGCCGCCGATGATGATCGACAGGCGGAACCCGAGGATGCGATCGGCCAGCGCGCCGCCGATGATCGGTGTCAGGAACACGAACGCCGCATAGGCGCCATAGGTGAGGCTGGCGCGGGCATCGGCGAAGCCGAGCACCTTCACCATGTAGAGCACGAGCAGCGCCTGCATGCCGTAGAAGGAGAAGCGTTCCCACATCTCGGCGGCGAAAAGATAATAGAGGCCGGTCGGCTGCCGGGTTTCGACAGCCACCGGGCCGGCTTGCGCGCTGGCAACGGTCATTTTGTTCCCCCGACAAGGCGCGCCGCCGGCAACCCTCACCGGAGAATGAACGCGACCTGCGTGTTTCTTTTTTATGACGGTGACCGGGCGCCGCCTAGCCGCCGGACCTGCGACCTTGAGGACAGATTGCCCCCTGCCGCGCCTATATCGACAGAAATTTACTGTCGCGTCCGGGGAGGCGGTGCCGGGGCGCTATTGCGCCGCCGGGGTCGGCGGCAGGCCGGAAAAGAGATTGCGCACGTCGGACGTGTCCGGGGCGCTGCGCACCATCAGTTCGTGCCGGATCGCCTCGCGCTGGCCGGGGGTGAGCAGGGCCAGACTGGTGCGCATCAACCCCGTTGCGCTGCGGAAAAGCGGTGTCGGCGCCATGGCGGCAAGGTCGGTCAGGGTTTGCTGCCTTGCCGCCTCGTCGAGTGCATTCCAGTGCCACAGGTTCAGCAACGCGATTTCAAGCCGGATGCGCGGTTCCAGCCGGCCGGTGGCGGCAGCCATCTGCCGGGCTTGCTGCCAGACAGGGCCGTTTTCGGGTGGGTGCGCGGCGAGGTTGTTGGCGAGCTTCAGCCATCCCGCCGGGTCGGCCGGGCCGAGGGTGAGCGCGGCCACAAGGCCGTTGCGCTCGCTCTGCCAATCCGCAGGACGGACGAACCAGAGGAGCGTGCGCGCGGCCGAGGCATGAAGCCCGATCATGGTTTGCAGATGCGCCATTTCGCCGGCAACGGCCGCCGGCGTGCCGGACGGTCTGGCGGCGAGGCGCAGCAATCCCAGTTGCACCATGCCGATGGCGACGCAGGCCGCGCAAATGACAGCGACGGAGAGCTGGCCTGCGCGATCAAACCAGCCTGCGCGCGTGCGGCTGCGGCGCCGACGCGGCCGGTCCGACGCCGCGGTGCCACCGTCACCGGCAAGGGCATCGGCGGTGTCGCGCGGTGTCTCTGCGGCCATGCGGGTTTATCCGGGCGGAGAGGGTTAAACTGGCGCGCACAACGCGCGGGAAGGCGGGTGTGCGCGGCCCGTCAGGCCGCGCGGGCCGCAGGCGCCGGCAGGGTGGCCGGGCTGCCGGCGACGGATGGGCCGGTTGCCGCAGCCTCCACGCGGGCGCGCAGACGCTCGGCCTCCGCCTTCCAGAAGCTCGCCTCGCGGGCTTCGCGCCGCGCAGCTCGGCGGGCCGCAAAGACACGGAAGCCGCCGAACAGGCCGCCAACGATCACGCCGATCGCCAGTGCGGCGAAGATCAGCCAGTAGAGCGGCACCGTCAGCACGACATTCGGGGCGGCGGGATTAAACGGATCGAGCGAGAAAACCACGCTTTCGCGGTTGGCCACCGCCAGCGCCACCAGAAGCACGGCCACTACGGCCAGGATCAGAGCTTTGACGATGCGCATTTCAAACTCCCTCGCCCCGTCCTGCCGGGCCTTTCAGCGGTAAGTCCGCCGGTCCGTCGTTGCGGGTGCCGTGAAACGTCCGGCCGGGGCCGGTCGCTCATTCGTCCTCGTCATCGTCGCCATCGTTGAGGCGCAGGCGCATTTCCTTGCCGGTCTTGAAGAACGGCACGAACTTTTCGTCCACGTCGACCTGTTCGCCGGTGCGCGGATTGCGGCCGAGACGGGCCGGACGGTTCTTGACCGAGAATGCGCCGAAGCCGCGCAGCTCAACCCGGTCACCCCGGGAAAGCGCCCCGACGATTTCGTCGAGGAGGGCATTGACGATGTTCTCGACATCCCGCTGATAAAGGTGCGGGTTCTTTTCGGCGATCAGCTGAACGAGTTCTGACTTTATCATCGCACCGAGGCCCCCTGGCCCCCATCCTCAATTCCACGCGGGTCAACGTGCCAAACCGGCGGAACGGCGTCAACGCGCCCGCCCGCGACAATCGCAGCGCCGGCCTCGGCGGTCGGGCTGCCGGCGATACCGAGCCGGGCCGTCAGGGCCTCGGCGAGAGCGGTTCCCACCCCCTCGCCGGCGGCCGAGACCAGCCGCGTCAGCGACGATGGGCGCGGAACCCGCCATTCGCGTACCGGCAGGTGCTCCGCGACGCCGCGATCCTTCTCAAGCCAGCCGATGGCCTCCTCCTCGCCGCCGAGGGCGTCGATGAGGCGGGCCTCCAGAGCCTGATGGCCGGTCATGATGCGGCCATTGGCCGCCGCCTTCGCGGCTTCGGGCGTAAGATGGCGCCGTTCTGCCACGAGGCCGACGAACCAGACATAGGTGTCGTCCACCACGCTCTGCAGCATGGCGCGGGCTTCCGGGCTGGCGGGCGCCCATGGCATCGGCGCGGCCTTGAGCGGACTGCTCTTCACCGCGTCAACATTGACGCCCAGTGTCTCCAGCAGCTTCGCGGCATCGCCATACTGGAACAGCACGCCGATGGAGCCGGTAATGGAGGTACGTCGCGCCACGACATGATCGGCAGCGATGGCCACCATGTAGCCGGCGGAGGCGCCCAGCGTGCCGATAGTGGCGACCACGGGCTTCTTCTCCGCCAGTCGGCGCAAGCCGTCATAGAGTCCTTCACCGCCGGCGGTGGTGCCGCCGGGGCTGTCGATGGCAACGATCACGGCTTTGACGGACGGATCGTCCGCCATGTCCGACAGCAGCTTCAGCCGGTCGCGATCCTCGGCGATGACGCCATTGACGGCAATGCGTGCGATGTGATCGCGGCGGGTGATGCCGGAAGCGGAGATGACCCCTGCGGCAATGGCTACGGCGGCAACGACGATGGCCGCGATGCGCCAGCGCGTGAGGGAGCGCCGCAGGCGGCGGCGCTCGACAATCGCCTCAGGCGCGGCGAAAGGCGCAGCGCCGGTCGGGGCAGGGCCGTTTTCGGTCGGCATGGGCCTGAAGCTATCTCTGCCAGAAACGGTTGGTCTCTGCGTCGTCCGGGCGGGTTGCCCGCGGCGCATGCGATCCCGGCTGGCGGAAAGCGGTCCGCCGGGTCCGGTCTCTGGCATCAAACATCGCCTGCCGGGGAAAGCAAGGCCAAAAGCGCAAAAGTGCTGCGCTTTCCGGTGCTTCGCCGTGGCGCACCGCGCCGGGCGGGGGCTGAAAAAGCGAAAGCCCGCCGGAGGGCGGGCTTTCTTCGTCGGTCAGGCCGTTGTGGCCGGGGGACGTCGATCAGACGTTGTCATCCTGACGGGCGCGCAGGGCGGCGCCGAGGATGTCACCCAGCGAGGCGCCGGAGTCGGACGAACCGAACTGCGCCACGGCTTCCTTCTCTTCGGCGATCTCGAGGGCCTTGATCGAGACCTGCACCTTGCGGGCGCGGCGGTCGAACTGGAGGATGCGGGCATCCACCTTTTCGCCCGCGGCGAAACGCTCGGGGCGCTGGTCGGCGCGATCGCGGGCCAGATCCGAACGGCGGATGAAGGCGGTCAGATCGGTACCGATCAGCTTCACCTCGATGCCGCCTTCCTTCACCTCGGTCACTTCGCAGGTGACGATG